>JBLNDH010000321.1:0-19760 GCA_050261455.1 Bacillota bacterium | reverse complement strand
GACTCAATGGCAAGATCGCATTGGTCGGCATGAGTCGGGGCGGCCTGTATTGCTACAACTGGGCGGCACGCCATCCCCAGACGGTGGCGGTGATTTATGGCGATGCGCCGGTCTGTGACTTCAAGAGCTGGCCCGGCGGTAAGGACAGAAACGGCGAAAGCAAAGGCGATTGGGAAGCACTACTGAAGGTGTACGGGTTTAAGGATGAGGCCGAGGCCCGTGCCTACAAGCTGAATCCGGTGGACAATCTGGAGCCGCTGGCCAAAGCTGGCATTCCGATCATCCACGTAGTCGGCCAAGCCGACACCGTCGTGCCCGTACAGGACAACACCGACGTGATAGCGAAATGCTACAAGGAGCTTGGGGGAACGATACAGGTCATTCGGAAGCCTGGCATCGGGCATCATCCGCACAGCCTGCCGAACCCCGAGCCCATTGTGGATTTCATCCTGAGTCACACCAAGTGAAAGCACCTTATGAAGCTCGTCCTTAATCTGCTCGTATTGTCCCTTGTTCTACTAAGCTCAACGCACCAGGCCGCGGCCGAGAACTGGCCTGCCTGGCGCGGTCCTCGCGGCGATGGGACCAGCCTCGAAACCAGCGCTCCCACTCACTGGAGTGCCACCCAGAACGTCGTCTGGAAAACCGCGATCCCCGGCGCCGGCCACAGCTCGCCCATCGTCTGGGGCGATCGTGTCTTCGTCACCTCAGCCATCGCCGAAAGCCGGGAGCGAGTCTTGCTCTGTCTGGACCGGAATACCGGAAAAGTCCTCTGGCAGCGAACCGTCCTGATCGCGCCGTTGGAAGCGAAACAGATTGAGAACAGCTATGCCTCTGGCACGCCAGTCACCGACGGTCAGAAAGTGTACGTGGCCTTTCTGGAGGTCAAGCAGGTCGTGATGGCCGCTTATGACTTCAGCGGCAAACAAATCTGGCTGGTGCGTACCGGACTATTCCAGAACGATCATGGCTTTTCGAGTTCGCCAATCATCTATGAGGATAAGGTGATCCTCAGCGCCCAAAGCAAGCAAGGGAACTTCCTTGTCGCCGTGAGCCGTTCGGATGGGCACACGATCTGGAAGAGCCAACTCGAGAATCCATCCAACAGCTTCGGACAGCCGCTGGTGCGCACGTTGGCCGGACGCCCGCAACTCATCCTTTGCGGAAACAAAGCCGTAACCAGTTTCGATCCCAAGGACGGCTCACGCATCTGGTTCACCACCAACGTCTCCTCGGATTTCGTGATTACGCCCGTCTTCAATGAGCAGGCAGGATTGCTGCTCTGCAGTTCCAGTTGGCCCAAGAAGGAACTCCAGGCCATCAAGCCGGATGGCCAGGGAAACGTGACCCAGACGCACATCGTCTGGCGTAACCAGCCTGGGGCGCCCTATGTCCCCTCGCCGATCGCGGTGGGCGGCTATTTCCTGAGCATTTCGGAGGCTCGAAACGAGACTTACTGTTTTGACGCCGCTAGCGGCAAAATCCTCTGGCATATGCCATTTGGCCACAGTCACGCCTCTCCTGTCGCAGTCGGTGACTTGGTCTATTTTCTCAGTGACAGCGGGGGCATGAGCGTTATCAAGGTCGGCGAGAAATACGAGCTGGTAGCCACGAACGAGCTGGGCGAACAGTGTTATGCTTCGCCCGCCATCAGCGGCGGCCAGATCTTCCTGCGCAGCTTCCAGAACCTGTTCTGCATCGGGCGGGCCGGGAAATAGCCGCAGGCATGGTTGAGGTTTTCTCTGCTCTTGGTAATAGAAGGACATCACGCGGAAGGACGATGCGCCTATGAAAACACCGGTCATTGCAGCCATGGTTTTCTTCTTAACGGTCAGTGCCTGGGCCTCGGCCCAGAGCAAGCACTCGCCGACTACCAAGTACCCGTCTTATAACGGCCTGATCATGGCCGGTTATCAGGGCTGGTTTCGGGTGGGCAGAGACGGCCGCATGTATCCCAATGAAGCACAGGTCCGCATCGACATGTGGCCCGATGTCAGCGAATACGAAAAGACCTATCCGACGGGCCTGAAGCTGGCCGACGGAAGCATGGCCAGGTTCTTCAATTCGGCCGACAAGAGCACGGTCGATCTGCACTTCAAGTGGATGAAGCAATACGGGCTGGATGGCGTCTTCATGCAGCGGTTTTTCGGCAGCACCGCGCCAAATGCCCGGAATCGCCCGGAAGTCGAGGTCCTGAGATATGCCCTTCAGGCGGCCTCGGAGAATGAGCGGGCGATCGCGGTGATGTACGATCTGTCCGGCCTGCGCGATTCGGGCGAGGATGTCATGCGCATCGCCGATGACTGGAAATTCCTGGTGGACACCCTGAAGGTGACCAACCAACCGGGAACCAAGACCTACCTGCATCATCGCGGCAGGCCGCTGGTGGTGATCTGGGGCGTCGGTTTCCCGGACCGCGGCTACGACATCAAGAACATCAAGCTGGCGGAGTTGATCGAATTCTTCCACAACGATCCCGAATACGGCGGCTGCTCGGTCATGCTGGGTGTTCCCACGTACTGGCGCGATCTGAATGCCGACTGCCGAAATGAGCCCTATCTGCATGAACTGATCAAGAAGGCCGACCTGATCATGCCCTGGATGGTCCAACGCTTCACCCCGCTGCTTCACAATGAAATGTGGCGTTACCGCGACGTGATCAAGGCCGACATGAAGTGGTGCAAGGAGAACGGTGTGGACTATGTGCCCTGCGTCTACCCCGGCTTCAGTTGGCACAACCTTAGCCGCTTTGAGTTCCCTGATGACATCAAGCCGGTCGGATCGATTCCCCGCCAAGGTGGCCGGTTCTACTGGCAGCTCATCTCCACGGCCATCGGCGCCGGCGCTGACAAGCTGTACGTGGCCATGTTCGACGAGGTCAATGAAGGCACGGCGATCTTCAAATGCACGGATCATCCGCCGGTCAGCAACATCGCCAAGTTCATCGACATGGATGGCAAGCCTTCCGATCATTACCTCTGGCTGACCGGTGAGGCGGGCAAGATGCTGAGGAAGGAAAAGCCACTCAGCTCTCAGATGCCGAAGCGAGATTAGCACCATCGGGACTACCCAGTGGCTGCGTCGGAACCGATCCAAGGCTACCATGGGCCTATGATTCACGCTCCAGTTCGGGTTATCTTGGCGATTCTCTGCATCCTGGCTGTGGCATCCCGTCGCGGCCTTGCTGCGGAGGGCCCGGCGCCGGTCGTGGATCCGGCGGGCCTGCGCGGCAAGGTCATGTGTGGGTACCAGGGCTGGTTTCGCTGCCCGGGGGATGCAGCCAACATGGGGTGGATCCATTGGAGCCGCGACTCCAAACGCCTTGCCACCGACACCCTGTGTTTCGAGATGTGGCCCGACATGAGCGATTACGCCGCCGATGAGCGGTTTGCCGCTCCAGACTTTACCCATGCCGATGGTTCGCCGGCTTACCTGTTCAGTTCCGACAACGCCGCCACCGTCCTGCGTCACTTCCAGTGGATGCGAGATTACGGCATCGACGGCGCCTGGCTGCAGCACTTTCTGGTGGACTTGCCCGGCGGGACACAGCCGGTCCGCTACCCCTCGCGTTGGCGCGTGCTCAACCACGTCCGCCGTGCAGCCGGGAAGACCGGCCGCGTCTGGGCGATCTCCTACGACATCGCCGGTATGCCCACCGAACGGATCTTCGACGTGCTTACGGCCGACTGGAAGAAGATGGTCGACGACAAGGTCCTGGCCGACGCCCGCTATCTGCATCAGGATGGCAGGCCTGTCGTGCAGATCTGGGGCTTCTATCACAACAACCCCTACAACCGGATGACTGCCGAATTGGCCAACCGCCTCATCGACTTCTTCAAAGCCCCCGGGCCTTATTCGGCGTTTCTAGTCGGCGGGGGCGACTGGGATTGGCGGCGCAACCCCGATCCCGCCTGGCGTGACTTCTACCGCCGCTTTGACGCCTACTGCCCCTGGAACGTCGGCAACTATTCGGTTGACCATGCGGGTGTCAAGCACGCCAGCACGAGCTACTGGGCCGACGACAAGCAGGAGTGCGAAGACAGCGGGACCTTGTGGCTCCCGGTCGTCTACCCCGGCTTCAGTTGGGACAACCTCCAGCGAAAACCCGCCGGCACCACGCTCATCGCACGCCGCGGCGGGCGGTTTCTCTGGGAGCAGTTCCACGAGCTGGTACGCCTCAAGGTGGATTCCATCTATGTCGCCATGTTCGACGAACTCGACGAAGGCACCGCCATCTTCAAGGTCACCAGCTCGCCGCCAGCGCAAGGGCACTTCGTCGGCTACGAAGGACTGCCCAGTGACTGGTACCTGCGTCTGGTCCGCGAGGGCACAAGGATGCTACGCGGCCAGCGGTTGCTCACCGCCGAGATCCCCATTAGACCCTGAGCCCGGCATCCGGACCTCTTGCCCCCGTGACTGACGCACCCGCTGGTGTCATTCCACCTGTGGGTCCCAGACGCGCGGGTGGACGCCTCCGGAGAACCGCCGATCGCTGTGCCACGAGCACTTTTGCCGCTCCTGGTACATAGACTGCCGCTGGCGATCCATCGCCGATTGGGATTTGGACGCTACGCTATTGCACCCACTGCCGTCGACGCGGTATTCTGACTTACCGCCGTGATCTAGGACGATGGGCCCAGATTTGCGGCCGCTTCGGTAAGCCGTGTTTATTTAATCTTACTTATAGGCAAAACTATGAGAAATCGTCTTGTCAAAGCTGTTCGAAAGGCCTGCAGCATTGCCGTGCTCTTGGCCGCAACCTCCTTCGTCAGTGCCGGGCCGGTGGATTATGCCAAGCCGCTGGTCGGCACCGCCGAACATGGACATGTGTATCCTGGCGCCACCGTTCCATTCGGAATGATGCAGTTGTCGCCGGATACCCGCGACGACACCTGGGATGGCTGCTCGGGATACCACCATTCCGATTCCAGCATCATGGGTTTCTCGCACAATCACCTGACCGGAACAGGTTGCCCCGATCTGGGCAACGTGCTGCTGATGCCCACGGTGGGTCAACTGAAGACAACCGCCGGGAAGAAGCCGGGCGAAGGCTATCGCTCGAGTTTTTCGCATGACCAAGAGGAAGCCCGGCCGGGTTACTACCGCGTTCTCCTCCAGGATTACAACGTGAACGTGGAATTGACGGCGACGACACGCGGCGGCCTGCACCGCTACACGTTCCCGCAAACCAATGACGGACATGTCATCCTGGATCTGTGGCATGGCATTGGCAACCGTCCCACCGATTCGCAGATTACCCTTGTCGATGATCACACCGTGACCGGTTATCGCCGAAGCAACGGTTGGGGTGGCGACAAGATCTACTACTTCGTGATCGAGTTTTCTCGCCCCTTTGATGCGGCCGGACTCGTCTCCGATCAGAAGACCGTGGAAGGCAAGGAAACCCGCGGCAAGAACCTCCAGGCGCACCTGGATTTCAAGACCAAGGCCGATGAGAAGATCCTGGCCCGCGTGGCCCTGTCCACCGTCAGCGTGGAGGGCGCTCGCAGGAATCTCCAGGCGGAGATCCCCAACTGGGATTTTGACGCTATCGCCAACGCCGCTCGCACCCAGTGGGATCAGGCACTGAGCGTGGCCGATATCGAAACCAAGGACCAGAATCTCAAGGAGACGTTTTACACGGCCCTGTATCACGCCCAGGTGGCGCCCACCATTCTCAATGATGTCGACGGGCAATTCCGTGGCCCCGATGGCAAGGTCCATGAGGTCAAGGGTTTTGACTATTACACTGAACTGTCCTTGTGGGATACCTTCCGGGCCGAGAATCCGCTGATCACCCTGGTACAGCCCAAACGCGTCAACGACATCGTCAACACCATGCTGACGCACTTCAAGCTGTTTGGCCAGGGGACCCTGCCCGTGTGGACGGAGTCGGGCAAGGAAAACTGGTGCATGATCGGCAACCACGCCATCCCTGTCATCCTGGATGCCTACAACAAGGGCTTCCGCAACTGGAATGCGGACGAAGCGTTGGCCGCCATGGTCTCCTCCACCAGCAAGGACCGCGAGCAGCAGAATCTCTATCGATCGCTTGGCTACGTGCCTCAGGAAAAGGGAATCCAGAGCACGTCCAAGACTCTTGAATACGCTTACGACGATGCGTGCATCGCCCGCTTCGCTCGCACGCTGGGCAAGAGCGACGTGGCTCAGACCTATGCCAAGCGGTCCGGGAATTGGCAGAACGTGTTCGACACCGCCACCGGTTTCATGCGCGGCCGCCAGAAAGATGGCAAATGGGTGATGCCCTTTGACCCCAAACGCATCGAGTTCGATGCCTTCACCGAAGCCAATGCTTGGCAGTATACGTTCTTTGTCCCCCATGAAGTGCCCGCTCTCATCGAGAAATTCGGTGGGGATGACAAGTTCGTCGCCAAGCTCGACGAGATGTTCGACACTCCGGAAAAGATTCCTAACGTTCTAGTCGATGTGACCGGCGTGATCGGCATGTATGCCCACGGCAATGAACCTTGCCACCATGTGGCCTACCTCTACAACTACGCCGGGCAGCCCTGGAAGACCCAGGCTCGCACCCGCAAGGTCGCTTCGTCGCTGTACAACAACACCGCCGGCGGCATCTGCGGCAATGACGACTGTGGCCAGACCTCTGCCTGGTATGTCTTCACCGCCCTGGGCTTCTACCCCGTTGATCCCACCAGCAACACCTACGTGATCGGCAGCCCCTTTGTGGACAAGTTGACCATCAATCTTGATCCGGCCCACTACAAGGGCGGCAAGTTCACGGTCATCGCCGAGAACAACTCGCCGGAGAACGTCTACATTCAGTCGGCTACCCTCAATGGCCAGCCATTTACACACAGTTACATCACCCATGATCAGATTGCTGCGGGTGGCACACTGGTGCTGAAGATGGGCCCGACCCCCAATCGCCAGTGGGGTTCTGCGATGGCCGATCGCCCGGGTCGCCAAGTCCAGCCGTAATGCGTTTGATCAAGTCTTGATCGATGAGTCACCGCCGCCATGGTCCGCCGTGGCGGCGGTGGCACAATCGCTCTGTAATTCTTGCAACCGACCTGTCATCTGAAGCCCCCAAGTGCCGAGCCGGTGGCTCGCTAGGGATAGGCAATCGCCCTCAGCTATGGTACAACCCTGAGGCGATAACCCCGGACTCACTCTGAGAGGTTGAACAATGCTCTTCAAAACGTTACCGATCTTCTTGGCATTCTTTCTGATGGGCCTGGCCGATGCCATGGGGCCCAACGCCGACGCGATGAAAGGTGCGTACCAGCTCAATAATTTTCAGTCGACGCTGGTCTCGTTTTCAGTTTTTATCGCCTTCGCGGTCTGCAGCGTCCCTGGCGGATTGCTGGCGTCGCGCATCGGCAAGAAGAAGCTCCTGCTGCTTGGCCTGGGACTCAACGCCTTGGCGCTAGTGCTACCCTCGATCCAACAGCCGGCCTTCCCGGTCGTGCTGGGCTGCATCTTTCTCCTGGGCGTGGGCACTACGTTCCTCCAGGTTGCCGGCAACCCCATCATGCGTGATGTGAGCCCGGAAGGCAGCTACGGACGCAATCTGGCCTTTGCTCAGGGCATCAAGGGCATCGGCAGTACCGCATCGACCTATCTGGTAACCGCGATCGCTTCCATTGCCGTCTTTCAGAACATGGGATGGCGTGCCGCCTTCCCGCCGTTCTGCATCCTGATGGCATTGGCCTTCGTGGCGGTGCTCACGGTCGATGTCAAGGAAACCAAGGTTGATGAGCCGCCGAGCATTGCCTCCAGCCTCAGTTTGCTGAAGCAGCCAATCTTCCTGTTTGCCGTCATTGGTATCTTCCTGTATGTCGGTGCAGAGGCGTCCATGGGACGTTTCCTCAAGCCGACGCTCCAAGGCTTGGGCATGAAAGAAGAGGCGGCCAACCGATATGGTCCGGCCCTGTTCTTTCTGATGCTGACGATTGGTCGACTTCTCGGCGGCGTTGTGCTGTCCATCATGAGCCCGCGCACATGCTTCCGCCTCTCCGCTCTGCTGGGCATGCTGGGCGGTGGCGCCCTCATGAGCGGTTCCTTGCCTCTCTCCCTTATCGGCATCGTTGCCGCAGGGTTTGGTTTCGCCAACATCTGGCCGATGCTCTTTTCCATCACTGTTGAAGAGAAGCCCGAACGCGCCAATGAGCTCAGCGGTCTGATGTGCATGGCCATCTCGGGCGGTGCCATCGTGCCGCTGCTCATGGGCGGGTTGCTGGATATGAAACTGGGTGCCTTGGCATTTGTCGTGCCTGCCGGCTGCTTCGCCTTCCTGCTGGTGCTGTCCCTGCGTGGCGGCAAGGCGGCTCGCAAGGAAGAACCTGCCCAGGTGGCCTAACCTCTCGGAGATTACGATGACTCACAAAACGGATAATCGCATCGTTATGACCCTGGACGCCGGCGGAACCAACTTCCGCTTCGGCGCGATGCAGAATAACAAGCCCATCACCGAGACCGTGGCTATGCCTTCCAATGGCGATGACCTGCAGAAGTGCCTGGCCAACATCGTCGAAGGCTTCTCTCGCACCAAGAAGCTCTGTCCCGAGCCTCCGGTCGCCATCAGCTTCGCTTTCCCCGCCCCGGCCGATTACCCTGCCGGCATCATCGGTGATCTGGGTAATCTCCCCGGTTTCCGTGGCGGCGTGGCCCTTGGGCCCATGCTCGAAGACAAGTTCAAGATCCCCGTCTTCATCAACAACGATGGCGACCTGTTCGTCTATGGCGAGGCCATCGCGGGATTCCTGCCCTACGTGAATGGGTTGCTGGAAAAGGCCGGCAGCCCCAAACGCTATAAGAACCTCTTCGGCGTGACTTTGGGCACCGGTTTCGGTGGCGGTATTGTCCGCGACGGCGAACTGTTCATCGGTGACAACTCCATGGCCGGCGAAGTCTGGCTCTTGCGCAACAAGCTTGCTCCCGGCATGAACGCCGAGGAAGGCGCCAGCATCCGCGCCGTCCGCCGCGTCTTTGCCGAAAAGGCCGGCATCCCCTTCGAACAGGCCCCCGAGCCCAAGGTCATCTTCGACATTGGCATGGGCAAAGCGCCCGGCAATCGACCGGCCGCTGTCGAGGCGTTCCGCCGCATGGGCGAAGTCGTCGGTGATGCCATGGGCAACGCGCTGACCCTCGTCGATGGTCTGGCTGTTGTCGGTGGCGGTGTTTCCGGAGCTTGGCCACTCTTCTTGCCGGCGCTCGTCGATGAATTGAACAGTTCCTACACCGGCCCCCAGGGGAACAAGTACCGTCGCCTCATTGCCAAGGCTTTCAACCTGGAAGACTCTGCCCAACGAGAGAAATTCGTGACCGGCGAGGCTCGCGAAATCACCGTTCCTGGCGGAACGCGCAAAGTGCAGTACGACCCCCTGCAGCGCATTGGTGTTGGCATGTCACGCCTGGGCACGAGCGAATCGGTCGCTATCGGCGCCTACGCCTTCGCCTTGCGGAAGCTGGACCAGCGTTAAAGGGAGATGGACTATGAATCGAAGAGAATTCCTTGGCAGTGTATCGATGATGGCCGCTAGTCTGTCGCTCGGCTCCGTGGTCCGGGCTGCGGAAGGTGGCTTCCCGGTTGTGCGCATCGCGGAGGGCAAGCGCAAGTTCAAAAGCCCTGCTGTCGAGGCCGCCATCCAGCGAATCAAATCGTCCATTGGCAATAAAGAGTTGGCGTGGATGTTCGAGAACTGCTTCCCGAACACCTTGGACACCACCGTCGATTTCGAAATCATCGATGGCCGGCCGGATACGTATGTGATCACCGGTGACATCGATGCCATGTGGCTGCGCGACAGCACGGCCCAGGTCTGGCCGTACCTGCCTCTGATGGCGGAGGATCCGAAGCTCCAGCAGCTGATTGCCGGCGTGATTAACCGCCACACTCGCTGCGTCCTGAAGGATCCCTACGCCAATGCCTTCTACAAGGATGAAACCAAGGTCAGCGACTGGAAGAGCGACAAGACCACAATGAAGCCCGGCGTCCATGAACGCAAATGGGAAATCGATTCCCTGTGCTATACGATGCGCCTGGCCTATCAGTATTGGAAGCTCACCAATGATGTCGCTCCCTTTGACGATTCCTGGCACAAGGCCGTTGCCTTGATCCATCAGACCTTCCAAGAACAGCAGCGCAAGACCGACAAGGGCCCGTATCGCTTCCAACGCCGCACCGAGACTCCCACGGACAGTCTCCCCGGTGCCGGTTATGGTCGCCCGGCCAAGCCGGTGGGGCTTATTTGTTCCATGTTCCGCCCCAGCGATGACGCGACCGTTTTCCCCTACCTGGTCCCCTCCAATTTCTTCGCGGTGGTCAGTCTCCGACAGACTGCCGAAATGTTGGAGAAGATCTCCCGGGACTCGGATCTGGCCACGCGGTTCCGCGCCACTGCCGACGAAGTGGAACAGGCCTTGCGCCAGTATGCCGTCGTCAACCATGCCGTGCTTGGCAAAGTCTACGCCTACGAGGTCGATGCGTACGGCAACTACTACTGCATCGATGATGGCAACGTCCCCAGCCTCTTGTCGCTGCCTTACCTGGACGCGGTCAAGAATGACGACCCCATTTATCAAGCGACCCGGAGACTGGTCCTCTCCGATGCCAATCCCTACTACTGCAAGGGCAAGGCCGCGGAAGGGCCCGGCGGGCCGCACGTCGGCATTGATATGATCTGGCCTCTGGGTGTCGCTATGCGCGGCATTACCAGCACCGACGAAGCGGAAATCGGCCGCTGCCTGCGGACGCTCCAAGCAACGCACGCCGGCACCGGTTTCATGCATGAGGCCTTCCACAAGGATGACCCCAAGCGTTTCACCCGCTCCTGGTTCGCCTGGGCCAATACCCTTTTCGGTGAACTGATCCTCAAGACATTCAAAGAGCATCCTCGCTTGCTGGACTAGAGCGTGGCATACGCTCCGACAGCAATCGTATTGGAGTACGTCAATCGAGCTTGGGAAAGCCGCCGAAATACCGGTGGCTTTACCAAGCTCGCTTTATAGCTGCACCGATGGGGGCGGAGCATGGCCCTCTCCAGGAATCGACGTGCATTTGGGGTTCGCCATCGTTTGGCAATAGCGATGCCTGATCGTCTGGGATGAGCGAAACCATGCCCAGCATGGCGGGAATACATCGCCGTCGCTTTGGGCACAAATTCTGCCGCTATTGAACAATGAACGGCTGAGATTGGCCGGTTATACTCATATCCTTCTAGGATCACGCATAGTCCGCGTCCTTCAGAGTCGATTCGCTTGGGAGCATCTCTCATGAAATCATCTGCTGGTTTGAATCGGCGTAACTTTCTCAAAGCTGCCGCTGCTGCCATCGCCTTCCCGTATGTCGTGCCCGCTTCCGCGCGGGGTCAGGCCGGCAGGCCGGCACCTAGCAACCGCATCGTGATGGCCGGCATCGGCATTGGCAACCAGGGCAGCGGCGACAATGCCGTCTTCCAGGGCATGTCCGAGGTCCAGATGGTCGCCATCTGCGACGTCAAGAAGAATATCCGCGACCGGGCCAAGGCCACCATCGATCGACGCTACGGCAACAGCGATTGCAAGACGTACATCGACTTTCGCGAATTGCTTCAGCGGCCGGACATTGACGCGGTTCATATTGCGGTGCCGGATCACTGGCACGCTTACCTGGCGATCTTCGCCATGCTCAATGGCAAAGATGTCTATTGCCAGAAGCCACTGGCCCTGACCATTCACGAGGGCCGGCAGATGGCGCTGACGGCCAATCGCCTGGGCCGGGTGTTCTCGTGCGGCAGCCAGCGAGTCTGGGATGATTACAAGAATGTGCACCGCATGGTGCGCTCCGGCAGCATCGGAGAAGTGCGCGAAGGCTACGTGGACAATGGCGGGCCTTCCAAACCATGCGATCTGGGACCCGAGGGTTCGATCCCCGAAGGGATGGACTGGGACATGTGGCTCGGGCCCGCCCCGATGGCGCCCTATAACCCCAAACGCTGCGACGGCAACTATGGATTGAATGGCAATTCCTGGCGCAGCTATCGCGAATACTCCGGTGGCGGCATGACCGATTGGGGTGGCCACAAAATCGCCGCCGCGCTGTTTGCCATGGGGCTTGAATACGCCGGCCCGATTTCCGTGAATCCTCCCGATGGCAAAGACTATCGCTATCTCACCTATACGTTCGCGAACGGCGCCAAGCTGTATCACGCACCCGATGCACCGGCGAATCTGCGGGACGTGACCATCGTCGGAACCAACGGGATCGCCCGTAACCTGCCAACCGGCAGAGGTGGCCGCACTGGCCCCGCTCCCGCAATCCCGACTTGGGACTTTGATGCCTACAAGGGCACACGCAGCATCTACGAGGACTTCATCCTGTGCACCAAGACGCGCCAGAAACCATTCCAGAACGCTGAAGTGGCCCATCGCGCTGCGACCTGCTGCCACTTGGGCAACATCTGCTACTGGCTGAATCGACCCCTCAAGTGGGATCCGGTGAAGGAAGATTTCATCAATGACGCAGAGGCCAGCCGCTGGTTAAGTCGTCCGATGCGGGCCCCCTGGATTCTGCCGACTGTCGCCTGATATCCGTGGGATTGCCAGCCGATGCCGATATGGCATCGCCTGAGCATTCGTCTGATTCATCGAAAAGACCTCATTATTCGCAATGGAGTTCACAGTGATCCAGCGATCCTTGTTTATCGTAACTTCCCTGGCCTTGCTGGCGTGCGTGTCGCCGGCGCAGGCACAGAACCTCGATTCAGCATTGTTACGCGAGTTGAATGGCAAAGCACCGGCTCGACAGGTTACGCCCGAGCAGCGTCAAAACCTCTACGACCAGGCCATCAAGTCGCTGCTCATCTCCCATGACGCGCAGCATGACGCGGCAAGTGCCCAGGCTCTGATCGACCTGGAATCCATTTATCTCTACGCCTCGCGACCCGGTGCCGAGCCGGAGCGGTGGGCCATGAGCAATGCGGCAGTGGCTTTGCTCGTGCCTGCCACGCCGAAGGAATCGCGTGTGCGACTGATCCAGATCCTGGAGCGAATTGGCCGGGCCGAGTCGGTGCCGGTTCTCAAACAGTGCCTGGCCGATGCAGATGCCGATATCCGAGAATCCGCCCGGCGTGCGCTCCAGCACAACCCGACCCCCGACGCCACGACCGTGCTGCGCGAAGCACTGGCGCAAGCCAAGGATGCGGCATGGAAGATTGGTCTGATCAACGCGTTGGGCTATCGCAAGGATGTTGGCTCGTCTCAGGCCTTCCTGGACGCACTCAACAGCGGTGATCCGGCCTTGGCCATGGCCGGGGCCAAAGCCCTGGGCAATATCGGAGGGGATGCGGCGATCACGGCTCTGACCGGCGCCCTCAAAGCCTCCACCAGCCCCGTGCGCCCGGTGGTGCTCGATGCCTACCTGCGTTGCGCCGAGCGACTGATTGCGGAAAAGAAGAACGACCAAGCCTATGCCCTGTACCAGGCCATGTACGTGCCGACCGAATCGTCGATGGTACGCATCGGCGCATTGCGCGGCATGATGGTGGCTTCCCCCGCCAAGGCCATGCCGCTGTTGGTTGCGGCTCTGAATGCCCCCGAACCGCTCATGCGCGGCGCCGCCACCGATCTGCTGACCGAGGATACCAGCCCAGAACGGATGAAGTTCATCCTTGCCCAGCTCCCCAACACCGTTCCCGATGTGCAGGTATTGTTGTTGGGTGTCGTGACCTCGGCGGGTGATGCGTCGGCGCGTGCAGTTGTCTTGTCCCTGGCGGGCCATAGCGATGACCGTGTGCGAGCTGCCGCGCTGGGTGCCTTGGGAAGAGTCGGTAATGCCGGCGATATCGCACTTCTGGCCAAGGCTGCATCGGATCGGCCCGCCGTGGCGGCTGCCGCCGGTCAGGGGCTCGTCAGGCTCTCCGGCAGCAGTATCAATGACGCCATCGTCAGCGCCCTTACGCAGGCCGACCCCAAAGCCAAGGTTCTGCTGATCGGCGCTTTGGCGAATCGCAGAGCCACGGTTGCTACTCCGGCCCTGATTGCAGCCCTGACCGACAAGGATCCATCGGTTAGCCAGGCCGCAGTTGATGCTCTGCGGGCCATCGGCGACGAGAAGTCCCTGGCTCCACTGATCTCCCTATACGTCAAGGCTGAGGCGTCGCAACGCCAGTCGATCGAGCAGGCGGTGATGCGCATCGCCGATCGAGTTCCCGATGCCGATGCCAGGTTCGCTCCGTTGGGTGCTGCACTCGACACCGCCACCGGTCCATCGCGGCTGGCTCTGCTACGATTGGCGGGCATGATCCGTGGCGAGAAGGCGATCGCCGCCCTTCATGAGGCCAGAAACAGCAGTGATGCCGACGTGCAGGACGCCGCCATCCGCTCGCTGGCCGAGAGCCCCGATCTCAAAGCGGCCCCCGAGCTCTTGGACATTGCCCGCAACGCGAAGAACGAGCGGCACAAGATCCTGGCCGCCCGCGGGTATATTCGCCTCGCTGGGACCATCGCCGACCAGCCTGCCGAACAGTTGGAAATGTACAAGCAGATCTTGGCGGTCGCGGGCGCAGCCGAGAAGAAGCTCGCCGTCAGCAGCGTACGCGGCATGGCATCGCTGGAGGCGCTGACGGTAGCGACTTCGTGCTTGGCCGACTCCGATGTGCGTGAAGAAGCTGGCATGGCTGTCGCGAGCATCGGTGAACGGCTGGCCCGGAGGCGAACGAACGCCGATGCCGTACGAGCCAGCCTCCAGAAGGTGTTGGACTCCACTCCCTCCGACCGCGTGAGGGCTGAGGTTCAACGCGTGCTGGGTGGACTCCGCTAGGCCGGGATCAGTTACCTAAGGATGTCTAGTAGAACAACGCCCAGGGAACAAGTTCCCTGGGCGTTCTCCGACGACCGCCACGTTTCGTTAAGCCTCCATCATCGGAAACGGTTTGGCTATCGCGAATTGGCGGCTAGAGCCCGCAAGGACAGGAGCACGATATGAGTAAAGATCTAAGAGGGAGTTTCCCAACCCCCACGCCCGGTTCGGAGCGAAGCGACAGCCCGAATCTTTCGGCAGCGGTGAAACCACTTCTAAGCCGGCGTGAATGTCTCGGCCTGGCAGGCGCGGTTGCTGCTTCGGTCCTCTGGGGACCGAATAGCACGTTGGCCGCCGAGGCGTACACCCCGTTCGAGGGCGTCAAGACCGCTTGGCACGGGTTCGATCGATACGATTTTCTGATGGATGAGCAGACCCTGGCCGTGAAGCCTTCCGACGGGACCTCCGGCGACGTGAAAGGCCAGCGACGCTGCATCGTGGTCACTCCCAGGCAGGTGGCCCCCGGCAACCCCTGGTCTTGGCGCGGCTGCTACTGGGACCATCAGCCCCAAGCCGAGATCGAACTGCTCAAGCGAGGCTTCCATATTGCCTACATCACGGCCAACGCCGAGTTGAGGCCGGACAAGATGTGGGATGCTTGGTACGCGTTCCTCACCGAGAAGCATGGGCTGTCCAGGAAGCCGGCCTTCATCGGCATGAGCCGCGGCGGCGAGTTCGCGTACACCTGGGCCACTGCCAATCCCACCCAGGTCTCCTGCATCTACGCCGACAATCCCGGGGCCAACCGGGAAGCCTTCATGAGGCTCGGGGATCTGGCCAGGAACGATGTGCCCCTGCTCCATGTCTGTGGCAGCATCGATCCGCTCCTTGGGAAGAATTCGCAAGCCATCGAGAGCATCTACCAGCAGTTTGGAGGCCGCGTTTCGGTGATGGTCAAAGAAGGCGCCGGCCATCATCCGCACAGCCTACGCGATCCCAAGCCGATCGTGGACTTTATTCTCCAGAGCGTTCAATCCTCCGGCGGCACCCCGCCCGCCTTCGCGGGCTCGCGGTTTACCAAGACGTCTTACTACGGCTTGGAGAAGTCATATCGCGACTTTCCCAACGAAGGGACCTACATCACCTGCCGCGGGCCGTTGTTCACCCCGTGCTACGACCGCTACGCATTCGACCTTCCTGGTGTTGAAGGAACCATCACGGTCATTCAGCCCAAGACCGCCGCGGCGGGAAAACCCTGGGTGTTCCGGGCAGATTTTGTCAATCGGGATGCGGCGGTCGATCTGGCCTTGCTGGCCAGGGGCTTCCATATCGTCACCGGCCCGGTTCCCTACAACGCCGACGGCCCGCTCCAGCCCCATTGGGCTGCCGTCTACAAACATCTGACCGATCACGGCTTTTCCAGGAAGCCGGTCATGGCCGGCGTCGGCGCGGCAGCCGGTGAAGCCTATGCCTGGGCCATCCAGAATCCGGACAACGTCTCCTGCCTCTATGCCGAGAACCCTGTCCTGCGCAGCCACATGGCGAAGACACCGTTGATTGACAATCTGGCCCCCCTGGCCAAGGCCGGCGTTCCCCTCCTGCACATTTGCGGCAGCCTCGACCCTCAGTTGAATAGCAACACACGCCTCGTGGAAAAACGATACAAGGATCTTGGTGGTCAGATCACGGTGATTATCCGGGACGGCGAATCGCACTTCCTGACTGCACCGAAAGACTTGAAGCCCATCATTGATCTCATCACGCAAAAGGCGAACTGAACGGGTTGATAGAGTGGCACGCTGTTATTGAGGCACAACGATGAACACCCGAGCACGGTCGGTATGGCCCGTCTTCCTGGCATCCATTCTCATTTGCGTATTGGGTTTCGCCGGGATGACGAGTGGAGCCGGGCAGTATTTCAAGGTTGACGATCCGGCTTCAACCGCTCCGGGCGAACTGCAAGTGGCCGTTAAGGCCTGGATGGAACACGTCAAAACCGGAGCTGTCGGCGACACCACGCCGCCGACGGCTCCCTTTGACGTGCAGGTGTCATCCCGGGGCGATCAGGGAACCGAAATCACCTGGGACACTTCGGCCAAGCCCGATGAGAAACATGCCTATGCCGCCGTCGCCGTCAATAGTGTGGGCCATAAGTCCGAGCCATCCGCGCAAACGCAACCGTCGCAGTCACGCTCGCAGCCGCGCGACTATCGATTTGACGCCACGATCTCGCGACCGGTGCTGGAAAACTACCTGTCCCGCGCGATTTCGGTAGAGGGTGTGTTCAACGGCCGTGGCGACCTGGATGACAACATCCGCATGCTCAAGAGCATCGGCGTGAAGTATGCCGGGCGAAGCCTCTGCCTCTGGGGCGCCGAGAGCAATTTTCTGGCCAATATCGAACGGGCCAGGCAGCAGGTTCCCAAGGCTCGTGCCGCCGATCCGGACATGATCCTGGAAGCCTGCGTGTTCGAGACCGTCAGCCCGCGAGTGGAGCAGATTGCCGTGCCGGATTGGGTCTTCACGGACCTGGGTCAGCCGGTGGAGAAAAGGAATTTCATCTACGAGAACATGATCTACCCCGTGGGCCAGCGCCGGCCCATGGGCAACGCCCAGGTCCCCGATGTGAGCCGGCTGGAGACCCAGCTTTGGTTCTACTATCAGGCAGCCTCGTACATTGACATTGGTTTCGAAGCCATCCACTTCGGGCAGGTGGAGATTATGAATGGCAACGACCCCGACAACGCCCACTGGGAGCGACTGCTCACCCGCGTCCGCGCTTATGCCGCCAAGCACGCTCGCAGACACATGGTCCTGTGCAATGGCCACACGCCCAGCGGCGGCTTGGTACGCGACGGGCGACTGCTCCTGGATTTCCATGCTTTCCCGCTGCGGATCAAGGAGAATCCCGATAAGCCGCAAGATGCGATCTTGCAGGTGGGCTTCTCCGACGGCATCTACAACAAGAGCAAAGGCGGCATGACGTTCAGCGGTTGGAAATGTGAGCACTTGCCCTACTTGGTGGAGATCGACAACTGGGGTGTCAGCCGGACCCCGGGGCGAGCGGGGGCGGGTGGCATTTGGGTCTGGGGCTATGACGAAATCACCTGGTTTGCTCATCAGAGCAAGCAATATCGCGCCGATTGGCTGCGATACGCCTGGGACTGGGTACGCAAGACCGACCCCAACGGCTACCTCCAGATGCCCGGCAGCCGTACACTGAGGTCGCCACAGGACAACCTGCGATGGTACTTTGCCAACAATCCAAGCCCGGCCGTCCCCAATGGCTTCGGCGACGAGGACGCGATCCGTGCTATCTGGGCAGCCGACTCGCGAATGCGGTAAACTGACGGCTGGCAGCATGTGAGTAAGGTAGGCAGCAACGAAAGCCTCGGAGGGGCGTAATGGGGGCGCGGCCCTTGCCGATCTCGTCCAAATTCGGAGAACCGGGATGATGTACAAAGCACGGATTGCGTTGGCATGCATGGTGACGGTGTGGAGCAGTGGCGTGATCTGGGCGGCCGCCGCCCCCAGGCTCACGGATCCCAAGCGGTCGTGGATATCCCCCGACGATCGCAGAGACCCGCTGCGGGAGGAGTCGGCTGCTCTTCGCGGCCAGGCCTCCCGACCGGCCGGGCGCACGGTGTTGTGGTATCGTCAGCCCGCCGCTTACTGGGTCGAAGCCTTACCGCTCGGCAACGGCCGCCTGGGCGCCATGGTCTTCGGCGGCGTCGTTCATGAACGCCTCCAGCTTAACGAGGACACCATCTGGGCGGGCTACAAGCGTGATGTGAGCAACCCAGCCTCACTCCAGGCACTGCCCGAAATTCGCCGCCTCCTCTTCGAAGGCAAGAACAACGAAGCGACCCGTCTCGCTGGCCGGACGATGATGGGTATTCCCAGTGGTATCAAGTCATACCAGCCCCTGGGCGATCTGCTGCTGGAGTTCCCGGCAGTGGCTGCGGTGGACAATTACCGGCGGCAGCTGGATCTGGACACCGGCATCGCCACCGTGCGGTACGAAGTGGATGGGGTTACCTTTACTCGCGAAGCCTTCGCTGACTCGGCTCGCAACATCATCGTCGTTCGCCTCACGTGTGATAAGCCCGGGCAAATCAACGTCGGCGTGTCGTTGACTCGCGAAAGGGACGCCCAGTGCTTCAGTGACGAGAAGGATCCGCTCCGCCTGGTCCTGCGCGGCCGCATCAAGTGCCTGGATGACAAGACCCGCGAAGAGCGGGGCATGCGGTTTGAATCCCACCTGCGGGTGGTGCCCACCGGCGGGAAAGTCACCAACCTCGCCGGCAAGGTCAATGTCGAGTCGGCTGACTCGGTTATGCTGCTGCTGACTGCCGCTACGGATTACCGAGGCGCCGAACCGGAAGCCACCTGCCGCGCTCAACTCGCTGCGGCCAGCCAGCCCTTCGCCGCGTTGCGTGAATCGCATGTCGCTGCCCATCAGCGTCTGTTCCGCCGGGTGGATCTGGATCTGGGTTCTGCTGGCGAAGCCGTCGAAAACCTGCCCACCGATGATCGCCTCATGCGGGTGCGCAGCGGTCAGGCCGACCCCGGCCTGGCGACGCTGTACTTTCAATACGGCCGCTATCTGCTGATGAGCTGCTCTCGTCCCGGCGGCATGCCTGCGAATCTCCAGGGCCTGTGGAGCTGGCAGATGAATGCCCCCTGGAACGCCGACTACCATACCAACATCAACATCCAGATGAACTACTGGCCGGCGGAGATGTGCAATCTCGCCGAATGCCACGAGCCGCTGTTCGACCTGATGGACATGCTGGTCGTGCCGGGCTCGCAGACGGCCAAGGTCCAATACGGCGCTCGCGGCTGGGTCGTGCATCACCTGACCGACCCGTTCGGGTTCACCGCTCCCGCCGACGGGGTGCAGGGCATCTGGCCGATGGGTGCGGCCTGGCTGAGCCAGCATCCCTACGAACACTACCTGTTCAGCGGCGACAAGGACTTCCTGGCCAAGCGGGCCTAT
>JBLNDH010000320.1:0-4973 GCA_050261455.1 Bacillota bacterium | reverse complement strand
GGTGCCACCCTCCGCCTCACCTCCCCCACTTTCCCCCCAGCCGGCTTCGCCCTACGCTTGCCTCAGTCCTTAGCCCACTCGATCACCGCCGACGGTCAACCCCTCACAAAGTCTGCCTCCGGCGACTGGATCCTCTCCACCAACACCCCTGAACTCAACATCACCTTCGCCGCCCCAACCCCCTAGCGCATCGGCAAACAAAAACGTGGCATGGGCGGCTCGCCCATGCATTCTGCTAACGTCCAACCCCCGCGCCAAGCGAATGGCCGCTTGGGCGAATGCCGATACGGATTCCACTTCCCTCGCCACATCGCTTCCCCCACGCCGCCGGATTTCGCGACCCCCACCCCGCCTCTCGAGGCTGTGCCGCTCGGGACTGCATGTCTCTGCCGTGTGCCCCCTTGGGCATTGGAATATCAGAGCCCCTGACAAGACGGGCTCTTGCTCACCACGGAGGCTCGGAGACACAGAGAAATCCAACACTGCATTCTCTATACGACCTCCGTGGTCAATTCTGTCAGGAGTTCTTGGCCTCTGATTGGGCATTCGGATTTGGCCCTTGGGCATTAGCTCGTCACTCAAGTTTCCGATTTCGTCATTCCCTCTCCCCTTGCGTCCCCCTCGCCCCCTCGTGGATAATCCCCGCACTCGTACGGATGGGCGCCTTTCGCGGGAAATCACATTATGGCAACTCTGCACCTTCGGCATCTCAGCGGGAAAGAGGCTCTGGAAAAGTTCACCACCGCCATCGCGGAGTTCTACGATGGCAACGTCATCCGCCAAGTCATCATCCACACTAATATCATGGATGGGCACGTCCGGCTTGAGAATATTGCCACGCGCGTGCTGACCAGCCAATTACCCATCAAAAAGCTCGCCGACCTGCTTGCCGATCGCCCGTTTCTTTATTGCCGGCAAATCACCGCGGCTTTTGATCATGGGGAGAGCATTCAGTACTCGACCGACGGCATCCTGGCCACCATCGATATCAACGGTCCGAGCCATATGCCGCCAGAACGTTTCGCGGATCAGCTCATCCGCATGACCGACGTTCTGGGCAAGCATTTCACCCTCACGCGCAAGCCCGAGGTCCTCAATGAACACCTGACGGCTGAGCAGCGCGATGGTCTGCGTCATTACGAGCAGGCGTTGAGCGATCTGACCACCCAGACTGCTCAGCTTGGTCGAATGGCAGCCACGCAGATGCAGGAGAGCCAAAAGGTCCTCGATCAACGCCTGGCCGATCTGGAGAAACGCTACGACCAGCGGAGCCAAACCCTGGAGGCGGACTACCAGGCCCGATGCCAGCAACTGGATCGCCGGGCCCAGGAGCTCGAAGCCCAACACCAGCAGCGTCTGCAGGCCTTGGAGCCGGAGTACGAGGCGAAGAAGCAGGATCTGGAGCATCGCGAGCAAGAGCTTAAGGCCCAGGTGCAACAGCAACTCCACACGCTGGAAACGGCGGATGAGGCTCGCAAGCAGGATCTGGAACGCCGGGAGCAGGAGCTGAAGAACCGCTATGAGCAGCGGGTGCGTACTTTGGAGGCCGATCACCAGACGCGAGGCCAGGACTTGGAACGCCGACAACAGGATCTGGAAAAGCGATACGAACAGCGGGCCCAGACACTGGAGGCGGACTATCAGGCCAAACGACTCGATCTGGATCGGCGGGCAGAGGAGCTGAAGCACCAGGCTGAGCAACGCGTCCAGAGCCTGGAAGCCAATTACCAGGCGAAAAGCCAGGAGCTGAATCGGCGTGAGCAGGAATTGAAGGCCTTGGCCGAGCAATGCGACGTGCGCGCCCGGGCCGTCACCCGGCGGGACCTGGTGCAGAAAATGCAGGAGCTGATCGAGAAACAGAAGGACGTCGCAACCTCGCCGGACGTGGAACAGAAACGCAAGCTTCTCCACCAGGTCTGCCTGGCCGTCCTCGGCGGCTTCGGCGCCCTGCTCATCTTTGTCGTGCTGGCGATCGTCATCAAGCAGCAAACCGCGTGGCAGCAGACGATCCTGCCGCTGGCGGTGGTCACCCTCGGCTTTGGCTCGACGCTCGCGTTTTACCTCCGATCCAATCACCAGTGGCTTGCCGAGCATGCCCGGACAGAGCTAGCCAATCGCAAGCTGGGATCGGATATCCTGCGGGCCAACTGGATTGCCGAGCTGTTCATGGAGTCGAAGGAGAACTCGCGGATCGAATTGCCGGAGGGCTTGTTGTTGACGTTCGCCCAGGGGCTATTCTCAGATGCCCCAGGAGAAATCGGCCAGCCAATGAACCATCGGCTCAGGCACCTGGTCCCCTCAGAGGGGAATCTTGCGGTGGGAGGAAACGGCAAGCACGCCGAGTAGGTCCGTTTCAGCCTAGCCAAACCGCTATCGCGTAGCGGCATTCAAGATCGCGTTCGCGCATGCCGCCGCTCCATCGGTCTGCAAGGTTCCCGAGGGCATTGGCTGTTCGAGCAGCGACCGCAAGGGTCCGGTCCATCGGCCGGTGCGGTAATCGTCGAGCAGAAGGGGCTTCATTCGCAGGTAGTGGGGGCACTGGCTTTCCATGATTTCTTCTTCGCAGAAGCCGCTTCGACGGGGCCAGAGGATGGCGGTGCGGCAGACGATGGCCTCGGCGACGGTGCCGTAGCCGAGTTTGCTGACGATCGCATCACAGACGCTCAGAACATCGGTGAAATCGAGCGTGGCGTCGAGCCTCACCCGGCGGAATTGCTCAGGAGCGGGGCCGGGATAGTCTTGGAAGGAGAGGAAGAGGAAGTCGCGGGTGCTTTCGATGGCCGATCGCAGCGACTCGCTCGATACGCCGCCGCGCATGCCGATCAGGATCTTGGGGCGACTATCGCTGGTGGGAATTCCGAGCCGGCGCAGGATCGTTTCCCGGTCGTATTGCGGATGATTCACCACCAGGGGAACATCCGTAACTTGCCGGAAGCCATCCATGGAATGGGCAAAGGGCAATCGCAACACGCCGATCATCTTTGCGTACATGCTTCGGATCTGCGCGACCAGAGGAGCATAAGCCGGGCTGTTGGCGACGTAGGGTTGATAGATCCAGTCCCAGGTGAAGTTGCCGATGGCAAGGCAGGGCACGCCAGCGGCTTGGGCAACCTCGCCGGCCAGATACGGGATGTCAGCCACGATCAAATCGATCGGATTGGCCCTGAGAAATACGAGTTCGCGTTCGACCAGGTGGGATCTTCGCCGAAGCAAATCGGCGACCTGTCGCAAGGTCTCTGGCACATCGATCGACAACGCATCCTGCTCGGCAGCGCCGAAATCGATTGGCTCATCCGGAGGATAGACAGCCGTCCGTGTAAACCCGGCGAAAATACCCGACGGGGCGGTGGTTCGAACCAGCACCTGAAGCGAGGGATCCATCGCTTCCATCGCCCGAATCACCTGGGCGACACGCCGGGCATGGCCGAAGCCGTGACCGCTGACATAGAAGAGCACTCGGGTTGGCATGGAGGAATCATACCCTGGATGGCTTGGCGGTCCTCTGTGCGTTGCCCTCTGTGACTAACACGCCATCGCCTGGGCATGCGACCAGCGCGTCGGACCGGAACCAGCCGAATGCAAAAGAGGCCGGCAACCCTGTTGTGCCGGCCACTTCGCATGTCGCGCTCAACTCACCGGTTGATCACCCTGAGACTTGTGCCCAAACCCGAGTGTGCGGGGGTATTCCGCTTCGCTTCTGAGGCTTTGAAACTCTTTCTTATACGGCTGCGGGTCCGTGCCGCTCGGGGCTTCGTTCGGGACGCTCAGCCGGCTGCTCACCTGGGTGCCGCAACGGATAGGCATAGACTCGCTTGCGGCGTTCCATGTCCAAACGGTAGAGCACCCATTTCGAGCCAGCATAAAGCCGCTGGGCAAGGCCGATCGCATGCTCATCCGAGATGGCACTGAATCGGTGTTCACCGGGGGGTGGCTCGCCTTGAGCAAACACAAGCACATACTCGGGCAGATCTACCTTCGTAATATCGTTGGATAAATCATCTGACATACAGTGGCCTGCCTTACGCGGGATTTCGTTCTTTGCGCGATCCGGCGCCGGTTAACGCTGTTTACAAGCCACCTCGTGGTGTGGCTTGTGGACCGATTCCCTGCATGAATCCGCCAAACAAGGCATCCGGTCCGTGCCCTCAGAGATTACGCGATACCATGTCAGGCGTTCATTGGAAACAGGCGAAATCCGCATTGTTATGCATGATGTGCGCCGGATACTTCGGCTATGGTGAGCCACACAACAGCCGGCTTCGTGCGTCAGATCTGGATGTTGCCAGCAAGGACTACCGGGCAAGCTCAACACGGGCCGTTTTGTCCACAGAACTGCAGCTCAGATCGTTTGGCATCGACCAGCCCCGCTTGATCGTTCACCTCGCGTGCCGAGGCGTATGATCCGATCAACATCCCTTCTCACTCCCCCATCACCTTGACGACTACGCTTCGTTCGCGTGGCCCATCGAACTCACAGAGATAGACTGCTTGCCAAGTGCCTAAGACCAACTCGCCGTTCTCGACCAACACCGTCACGCTATTACCGATCAGGGATGTCTTCACATGGCTATCGCTGTTCCCCTCGCCATGCCGATAGAAGGCTTCACGCTGTGGCACCATCGTCTCCAGTTTGCGCAATAAGTCGTGCTGAACATCCGGGTCGGCATTTTCATTGATGGTCACGCCTGCCGTCGTGTGCGGCACATGCACCACGGCAATCCCACTCTGCACTCCCGCCTGCCGAACAACCCGCCCCACCAACCGCGTGATATCAATCATCTCGCTCCGCTGCCGGGTCGCGATCTTTTCCGTCATCATCGGATGGGCATGCATGTACTCACTCCCGCTGCTGTCTATGTTGCCCCATGATACCAATATGTATCCCCAATCGTAGCTGTGAGTAGATCACGCCACACTACGCCCGACAAGGGCCACAAAGCACACAACCCAAGGGTATACCCCTACATTATCCG
>JBLNDH010000319.1:0-18000 GCA_050261455.1 Bacillota bacterium | reverse complement strand
CAGCCAGCCAGGGTCGGCTCGCCTTCGTCGCGGGTGCCGTTGCTGTTGCTGTCTTGGTAGATCTTGCCCCGGATGGTGGTCTTGGGCGTCAAGCCAGCATCGAGGGTCACATGGTTCTGGTCGGGGGGGAGCGTGATCGTTTCGCTGCGTGCGGTGGCGGGGTTGATGTCGCTGTCGAGGGCATCATCGTTGCCGGCGTTGGCGAGCACCAAGACCAGGTCCTGGCGACGGGCCACTTCGAGGTAATACGATTGGCCGGGCAGCAGATCGGCAAACTGATAGGTCCCCTCGGCCGAGGTCGTGGTGCTGGCGATCGGTAGGCCGGTGGAGGTGAAAAGGGTCACCGCAACCGCGTCGATGCCGAGCTCCTCGGCATCCTGAATGCTATTGGCGTTGGCGTCGTTCCACACGCGGCCGCTGATAGAGGCGGAGGAGGCACTGGTCGCGAAGCGTTGGGCACGAATGCTGCTGATGGCGCCGTCCTGCCAGACGCTTTCCCAGACCACAGCGGCGTTGCCATTGGCATCCATCGCAACGGCGGCATGGGCTTGATCGTTGCGGGTGTAGGTGTTGACGCGGGACTCGCCGCCTTGAGCGGTGCCGCTGGCGCCGTAGCGTTGGACGTAGACGCCATCGCCGCTGCCGTCTTGGTTGCGGCTGTGCCAGGTGACGATGCAGTTGCCGGCGGCGTCCATGGCTATGGCCGGCTTTTGTTGGAAGCTTTCGCTATAGGTGCTGACGCGTGTCTCGCCGCCTGCGGGCAGGCCCTGAGCGTTAAACCGCTGGGCATAGACGCCGGAGTCATCGGTGGCTCCCCATCCCTCCCAGGCGACCACGAAACTGCCATTGTCGGCTAGGGCCACCGCCGGGCAGGCTTGCGAGCCGCGGGTCGTGGTGTTCACGCGGAACTCATTGGCCTTGGCAGTTCCGGCAGCATCGTACGATCGGGCGTAAATGCCGGTGCCGTCGCCGTCCTGGCCATTGCTGGCCCAGGCGAGGAGGAAATCCCCTGTGGCGTCCATGGCGATGGCCGGGTCCACCTGGTCGCCCGAGGTGTAGGCGTTCACGCGGAACTCGCCACCGACGGGGAGGCCCGAGGTCCCAAACCGCCGCGCGTAGATATCGGTGTCGCCGTGGCTGTCTTCGCTCTGCCAGGCGATGGCGAAACTGCCGCCGGGATTCATGGCGATAGTGGGTAACTGCTGCTGGCCATCAGTGATCGTGTTGACGCGGAAGGCCGGGCCAAGCGTCTGGCCCTTGGCGTCGTAGCGCCGGGCGTAGATGTCGTCCCCGCTCTGGCGATCGGTCTGGCTCGCCCAGGTCACCACGAAGTTGTGCTGAGCGTCCATAACCACGGCCACATGCTCCAGGTGCGGCTCATTGGCGGGGTGCGTCGATTGGGTGCTGATGGGCAGGTCTGGGCCCAGGGGCGAGCCGGATGAGTCAAAGCGGCGAGCGCAGATCGCATCGGTGCCCTTCTGCGAATCCCGGCTCACCCAGGCGACCACGAAGTCGCCATCGCGGTCCATGGCGATGGCCGGTTCCCACGCCTCGCCCGCGGCGGCGTTGACGAGGAACTCGGGGCCAAGGGGACCGGCGGCCAAAAGCGCCCGAGGCTCCAGAGGCTCCAACGCAAGATGCACGCGATTGCGTACCCCGTCACATGCCCTGGCCAACGCCCATCGCGAATCCAGTTTCAGTTCGCCCAACTTCCCCGTCATGAATGCACCCACATGATTCTCCTGGCCCGAAGGCCTGCCGAATCCCACTTGAAATCGATGCTGGCCACCGAATCTCGGATTTAGCCCGCATCTTGAATCTTATCCGCAACACTCATGGCCACGTTGCATTCGCCAAGCCAACTTCATGAGTTTCGAATTCCACGATGCAACTCGTTGCAGAACCGGCAAATTTCCGGGCGGTGGCACCCGACCCGCAGGTAATAGCCCATCAATGTCGGATCGTACTCGCCGTCGTTGTACAGGTCCGCCTCCATCGCCTGTAGCCCGGCGCTCACCGTCACCCACACCGGATTCCCGAATGCATCGAAGGTCGTCATGTGTTCTCCCGAGTAACGGGGCGTCACCATTCTCCAAGCAGTTGAAAGTCAGAGGCAGCGCGGCCCAACTTGATCGCCTGCTCCACCATGCTGCGATCCGGTAGAACGCAAACGGTAATTGGGTCGGGGTAAAATAGCCCAATGATGTATGCCATGCCCACGATCCCGATGGTGAGTTCCGCTACGAGAGGCGTGAGGTTCACCCGCTCACAGATTCGCCAGTTGAGAGGTTCCTGAGCAAAACTGAGGAATCGCAGGGCCTGAAAGGCGTCGCTTTCAGGCGTGCCTGACGGCACGACGATGGCGGGTTCTGGTTGACTGCCCACGCACGATCGGCACATAGTGATGAGGGATGCCACATCCGGTGGCCTGTACTGAGCATATTCCTCTCGCTCACCCATCGGGCGTATCCACACGCTGCCACATGACTTAACGAAGGCAGATTTCCATAGATTGACTCCTTGCGAATCAAGAAGCCCTCGGTCTGTCTCCAACGCTCGATCCGCGTAAATAGCCAGACTAGGTTCCCGTGGGCCTGTGAGCGTCCAAAACGCGGCTCCGATCGATTCCCACTCCACTGCAACAAAACCATGCGACATGGCGTCCCTCCTATTACCGCTTTCGCGGAATCTGGAATTCAAACCCGTTGCTGTCCCAGCGCGCCCAGTTGTTTGGTCCGGGCGAGCCTCCGTGAACGATGTAGTCCATGTGGAATAGTTCGGCGACTCGCGTGTCAAAGTGCTTCGTCTTGCAGTTGCCGGCAACCGCCAATCCGATGAACCGCCCTGTCTGCTCGGTAGTCTGGAACGACAGATAGACCGGAATCTTCAACCGTCCCAACTGCAACCCTGTACGGATAGGCGGTATCAGCGCGAGTGGGTTTGCGAGCGGTGGCGTGGGCATCTTGATTATGAGCGCCGGGTTATCACCATCGAGCATGCCGCCAATTTCCTTGAGCTTCTCCGGCTGTTTGATGATGCCGGTTGTGATCAGCGAGAGGTTCGTCATGAGCGTTGTCAGAGCCTTCGATATCCCTTGCGTGGTGAAGACACCCGCATACTTTCCTAGGCTTGTCCCGGTCAACTGAGATCGCGCCTCGTACAACAGCGCTGACATGTCTCCGGTTACGATTCGCACGATACTGCTCAGAGTATCTACCGTGTCAATGATCCGCCGCACTGTGCTGTAAACACGCTGCGCCTTCGACACGATGCTGGCGAAATTGCCCATCACCGAATTCATGTTCGTCATCACTTCTGCGATCTCGAACATTCCATACGGATCGATGCCGTTTATGGGGTCCCCGTGGCAATAGAGGTACTTGTGCAGCGTTTGCGGGCTGAAGGGGTCGCCGGCATAGCCGAAGTCGAAACTGCTGAACTCGCCGATGGCCTGGTTGTAGTACCGCGACCGCAGCACGTATTGCTGCATGATCGGGTCGAACACCTGGTTCGTGTACAACACGTGCGTCTGCGCCGTGCTCGCGTCGAAGCCGACCGCATTGCCGTAGGCGTCGTAGTTCATCGTCTGATCGATGACCAGATTGCCGGTGCTCTCTTCCGTGTGGACCAGCAATCGGGTTGACCCGTGGCCGTCGGCCAGCAGGTACTGCACCGGGCCGGCGTCCTTCGCCTGTCCCAGCACCGTTTGTCCAATCAGGTAGCTGATGAGATCGCTGCTGGAATCGGCATGGGTGACGCGCTCTTCGAGGATCTGCGCGTAGCCCGTGGGGTTGTTCTGATCCAGCAGCACCGTGGTCGTGTCTCCACCCACCACATGGGAACCCACCCGCAGGCCATCGCTGTCATACGTGAACGTGGCATCGCCGGCGTCGGCCAGATCGCCGTCGCCATTGGCATCCAGCCCGACCAAGTGGTTCCGCACGTCCCACACGTACCGCTTGTCGCTGACCGTGGCGCCCTGGCTGTCCACGGTCTTCTCTTCGGTGGTGGACCCGTTGGCGTCGTAGGCAAAGAGCATCGTGGAATCAACCGTGCCGTCGCTGGCTAGGTCCGCTGCCGTCGCCTGGGGCTCGGCACTCGCCGTGGCCTCCGCCCACACGGGATTCCCGATCGCATCGAAGGTCTTCATGTGTTCTCCATGCACCAGGTCAAGCGGACGCTGAGGCAGCAGCGTTATTGGTTCTCGCCGAGGAACAGGCTCGCGCCTCTGAGCGCGCCTTCTACGAACCACGCCGGAACTGCCCAGGCACCAGTGTGGTCCGGCATCGCTTTGAGCCAGACGCTCAGAGCATCTGCATCCCGAATGGCGGCCGCAGCGATGGCTGTCTTCCCAGCGCGTTGTCTCAATGCCTTGACCAGAGGCCCTATGTCCGCTTCGCCAGCACCGAGCAGATCCTGATCTTCTTTGGCAATGGCCAGAATGGGCTTGCGCAGATATGCAAGGTCCGGGGGCAGTTTCATCAGAGCGTCGCTCAGCCGGGTCTTGTCCGCACGCTTTAGCCCGGCAGCTGCGCTGCGAGTACACTTAACAGGGACCTGTGCCTCATCGCCTTCAACCAACCTGATGCTTTGGATAATCGACCGGGCAACGTTCTCGAAGCACTCCAATTCTCCGTCACCGATGATGCCCGCCATCAAGTTCGCATTCGACCGTTGGAAGACAACGGTAAGGTGGTGGTCCACATTGCCGGTCGAGAGGAATCGCATGTCCGCTAGTAGCTCCAAGCCGTTGTCGAGCCAGTCGGGCTTGCCTTTCCTCACCAGATGCCATTCGGTTCCCGGCTGAGCGACGCGGGGGTTGAATTCCTCGATCTCGATCTGCGCGGTATCAACCCAGTCCTGATGTGTCAGCACACTGACGCTGAACATAACTATATTCTGTTCAGGCCGTCGCTTCTTAGGAGCCTTGAAGAACATCATCGACTTCTGCTGCCGCAAGTAGGCAGGGGCGCGCAGCGCAAGTCGCGAATCACGAAACTCATTCCAATCAGTCGCGTCCATCTGGTTCCCTTTATCCTTATAGGGGTATAGGCACCACTAGAAAATTCATGTTGCCGGACGGGTTCAACGTGGGACTCATCAGCGATAAACGATAGAACGCGCTTAGGAGGCCACCTTGGACCGCATTCTGTGCGGCAGGCACCGCCATGACACGCGAGCCTGCGCCGCCTTGGGCGGTCGAAGCGTAGGGGAATTCATCGAGGCTCTCGTACCACTTCGGAGCGGGGCCAGTGTATGCTCGGACAGCAGCCGCTCGTTTCTTCGCAGTGACTGGGTTGCCCGGTCCATTGTATTTCAAGGTGTACCAAGCAGGGTTCGACGCCAGTGCCGCAACATCGTTCGCGTATACATCCGGCCCCATGCTCCTGATGACGGGATAGATCTTCAGGTTCCTAAGCTGATTGGTCAGCCGAGTGGCCTTGCTCATCGCAGTTGAAATAGCTGTTGTTACTACAGCCGTATTGGCCATCAGCACTGCCGCAGCTTTCATGGCCGTGTTTTCGCCCGATATCACCAAGTCGTCTACCAGGTTCTTCGCCTGAGTCCAAGCGCTCACAAACGTCTGCGCTCGCAGGGCTGGAGCCAACTTGGGCAGCAGGATGCCCGTCATCAGCAGCCCAATCCCGATGGCGGCTTGCGTTTCCGTGATACTGATCGCCATATGGCCACTCGGATCAATGCTATAGATCGGATTGGCACTGGCATAGAGGTACGTGTGCAGCGTGAGCGGATCGGCGTCGTTGCCGTCCCACGGGTCGCGGCTCCACATCCGCCCGATGTACCCGGCCACGTCGCGCACGCCGTTGCGGTCCAAGTGCGTGGCGAAGTCGCGATATCCATCGGCCATCAACCACACCGTCATCGGGTCGCCGACAAGCGGATCACCGTTGGCATCCGTGTAGCGGACCTTGTTGCCATAGGCGTCAAAGTCGTACCTCTCCACCCCGTTGCCCGAACTATCGACCAGCGCCCGTGTCGTGCCGTGGCCGTCTTTCAGCAGGTAGAGGGTGCCCTCTGCCGTGCCATCGGATTGCCCGATCACGTCCAACCCCAGCACGTAAGTCAGGGTGGGCATGCCGCCCGGCGTGGCAGACTGCTCCAGCGGCTTGGCGTAGCCGGTGGGGTTGTGGTCGTCGATCAGGTAGAACTTCGCCTCCTCACTCACGACCTGTTCGCTGGTGCGGATGCCGTCGCTGTTGTAGGTGTAGGTGGCATCGCCCGGGTCCGATGTGTCGCCGTCGCCGTTGGCGTCATATCCGACCATTTGATTGCGCAAGTCCCAGACGTACCGCTTGGTGCCGCTGGACGTTGTCACGCCGGTCGTGCTGCCGTTGGCATCGTAGATGTAGGTCTTGTCGTTGGCGTTGACCGTCGAATCCTCAGCCATCAGCTCATCGTCGGCGTTGTAAGTATAGGTGATCGTCTCATCATTGGCGGTGCCTACGGCATCATGCACCTTGCGGATGCGGTTGCCGACCAGATCGAAGGCGTAGGCGTCGGTGTAGTCGCCGGCGTTCTGGATGCCGTCGTTACCCTCATCGCGAGTCTCGCCGGTCAAGCGATTCAGGGCGCCGTAGGTCCAGTCGATCCGGACCGTGCTGAACGGCGTGGCCGACACGCCATCGTATCGTTTCTCGATCACCCTCTCCCGCTGGCCGTCGGCCCGCAGCGTGTAGTCCTGCTCGAAGATCGGGTTGCCCGCAGCGTTGCGGATCGTCTCCAGCTCCAGGCGATTCAAGTCATCATAGTCGTAATGGCTGAAGACGCCATTCGACTGCTTCACCAAGTCCAGATTGCCGACCTTGTCATACTGGTAGGTGGTTGTTTCCGGAGTCGTCAGCGGCGTATCCTGCCGCTCGCGGACGCTGACCGTCTCCAGCCGGCCAAGCGGGTCATAGGTGTAGCGGGTATCGGTGACCGCCTTGCCGTCATTGGCCATTGAGGTGTCGGCGGGGTCCTCGTTGCCGGTGTACGTACGAACCATCTGCCCCAGACCGTTGTACTCGTAGCGGACGGTGTAGGAGTTCCCGCCGTGGGATGTCGAAACCTGGGTCTGCCGACCCTCGGCGTCGTAAGCATAGGTCGTGACGTTTTGATCGTCCGTGGTGTTTATGTTCCCGTTGCGATCCTGAACCACCTGGAGCGTGCGGCCAAAGGCATCATAGGTGTAGGTAACGCACTCCGCCACAGTCTTGGCCGCGAAAGCAGGTTCCGAGACATAGTATCGCTTCTCGGCCAGCCGCCCGCCACCTTCGGGCGTGTTGTCGTACAGATACTGAGTCACGTGGCCTTCGAAGTCCACGGAATAAGCAAGCTGGCCGAGCCCGGCACTGGCTTGGGGGTTGGTCAAACTGGCCCGCGTGCTGTCATCATAGAACATCTGCTCGGCAAACCCGCTCCCCGGCGTCTGCCCCAGCGGCAGGGTCCGCGAAAGCTGCCGGCCGAGGAAGTCAAAGGTGTAGGTGGTCAGGCGGGCATCATCGCGATTCACAACATCGCTTACGACAGCGATGTTGTCGCTGAGGCTTGTGCGATTGCCGTATTGATCATAGCCATACTCATAGCGAGGTCGCGGCGAAGTGGGATCGGCCGGGTTGATGGCCGGCAACACCACGGCCGTGAGCCGGCCGGCATCGTCGTATTCATAGTCCGTCCGCCGACCGAGTGGATCGATCTCGGCCACCCGGCGCCCCAGCTTGTCGAAGATCGTTTCCGTGGATGAGCCATCGTTGAAGATGGATTTCGTCGTCCGCCCCATCTCGTCGAGTTCGGATTGGGTATCATGCTGCAGGGCATCGGTGACGCCCGTCTGGCGGCCGGCATCGTCAAATGTGTACGAGGTGCGAATCAGTTCCGAGCCGGAGTCGGGAATACCATCCGTCTTTCCTTGGCTATCAGGGGTATCCGTCGCCTCAACAGTACCATTGTGATTGAGGTCCATCGCGTATACCACTGCCGTTGCCCGGCCAGTCGCATCATACTCGTAACATGTAGTCAGCCCTTCGGCGGAGATGGTGTACCTGACTCGGCCCTCGTCATCATACTCAGTGGCTGTGCTTGACAAGACGCGGTGTTCTTCGTTGTCGTTCGGGCCGAATGTACTCTTGTAGATACCGGCGCTGCCGGATTCCTGGTCAATGGTGATGTGCCATCCAGCAAGTCGCTGGATCTGATGAACGCGGCCAAGGGAATCATAAAGCGTGTACGTGATGCGAATATTGGCAGACGATGTGACGCCTTCAATGAACGGGTCCGTCTCGGCGATCAGCCGCCCGCTGGCGTCATAGGCCATCCGTGTCACGACCCAGCAAGGAGTTCCATTCTCGTCCTTCGACTTCCGGCGTGTCTCTACAACATTGCCGCGAAGGTCGTAGCGAGTCACCGTCTCGGCGCCCCATCGGTCCGTGGATGAATCGACCTGTCCGACGGCATTGTAGTGCGTGCTCTCGGACCACAGGGGAGTCTCATCATCGAGATCGGAATCGGAGTCGGCGCCAAATTCCTGCGGACCGGTCAACGCGTACTGTCGCGTGCCTGTGACTCGGCCCTCGGGGTCATAGTCGGTGCGGGTGACGATCGTCTTCGTGTTGTTCTCGTCGTTCGGGTCAACCCACAGGTAATACACGAGGGTCTGATTGCCATCGGCATCGTATCGGTACTGCCGCGTAAGTCCTGCGGCATCGGTGGTGCTGGTGACGCGGCCAGCCTCATCGAATGCGATGTGGGACACGCGAATCTCGTGGCCGGAGGCATCCACCTGTATGATGTCGGTGAGATTCGCGCGGGCATCATAGTAGTAGCGAGTAACTTCGCCGGCGGGCGAACGAAGCTCGCGCAGGCGACCATTCACGTAACTGTAACGGGTCGTGTTGCCCAGGGGATCGGTGATGGTCCCGGCGTTGCCGAAGCTGTCATACTCCCCATAGTACGTTATCTTGCCCGCGGCGTCGGTAACCGACTCCAGGTACCCATTCGCGTCATAGGTCGAACTGCTTTGCCACAGGCTCGGATCGCTCGGACTGGGATCACTCTGGGTAAGCCATTCCGCATAGGACACTTTCACCGGCCGGCTCTCACCCGTCTGCTTGCCTTTGCCATTGTAGGTGTAGAACGTCAGCAGATAGGAATCGTCGCTCCGATTGTTAGGCGTGTTGCTATCCGACACGCGCTCTGCTCGGCGCACCACGTGACCCATGGGGTCGTACTGACACAAGGTCTCTTCGCCCATGGCGCCGGTGACGGTCTCGGTCCTGCTGCTGGTATCGTGGCCGACCTCGATGGGATTATTGGCTGAGGAGTTGATCTGTTTCAGTTGACCATTCTCGAAGGTCGTCGTCATGACCTGCACGCCGCGTGCATCGGTAATTCCCATCAGGTAATGGCGGGTCGGGTCGGCTTGGCCGTATGTGAACGTGGTCGTCTGGTTCGCGCGATCGGTCACGGAGGTCAGGTCGCCATTCTCATCATAGCGGTAGGTCACACTATTCTGCGAGAGATCGGTAATCTGGTCGATCCGCCCCAGGGCGTCGCGACGGACGGCAACGAGCGATTTCCCGGAGTTGAAGATGCCCTCCGGAGTCACCTCCAGCGTAACGCCGTCGGGCGTGACAATCTTGGTCAGGTGGGGATCGGCGTGGTAGACATGAGGGATGTAGGCGCGAATTTGATTGTTTGGCTCTCCGTCGAGGTCGATGTACCGTCCGTAGTTGCGCGTCTCAAGGTACTCGGTTTTCTCCAGGTAGAATTCCGTGCCATCCTCCAGTTTCAGGATGTAACCGGGGATGTCGTACAACGGAGTCAGATCGCTTAAGGCTTGGTACAGACCATCCGGCTTCAGGGATCGCCAATACTGGATGTTGTCGCCCAATGAGGACCGGACGATCTCCGTCTCGCCCATGATGAGCAATTGCGCGCCAACGCCAGGGGGGCTCTTGAACCCCGCCGTGTAGCGATTGCCATCGGGTGCAATCTCGAAGTCAAACCTCACCCGCCGGCCATCCGGCAAGGTGAGCCATACGTCGCGGGAACCGCCCGCGCGAACGCTCAGGCAATCGTCGGGGCCGAGCTTGTATCTATACATCGCCTCATCCATCAGATCGAGCGGATAGAGGATGCGTGTCTCGGGAGATTCCTGTACCTGCAGATTGAAGTTGAGGCTCCAGCCGTAGCCCAAGTCATTGCTCTGCTGGGCGTCGAGCGTGTCGTAGGTGCGCGTGATGTCGATGGGCATGCCGCCTACCGATACCTGCATGTCGGTAAACGACAGGTTGAAGTTTCCGAGCTTCAGTTCGCTTTCAAGATGGATTATGCGGCTATCAGTCTGTGTGTGCGTGCCATCCGTCACGACCAGGCACAGCTTGTAGGTTCCATTCCTCAGCAGCGTAGGATCGATCTTGGCAGGATCGATCGCAACAAGGTCGCCTTCCGACGCGACCGTGGCGTTACCTTGCTTCAGCGTGGTCACCTGCGTACCGTCGATCGATTCCAGTCTGAGCTCATAGGTCGTAGGAACTCCCGGCAGACCACCGGCCTGGCCCTCAACCATCACAGGGTCGGTGATCGAATCAGTCTCTCCCGCCTTAGTGATCTTGGCCGTAAGCCCTGACTCGCCCATAGAGCCGCTGCCAATCTGTATCCACACGATGGATGACTCAGACCGATGGGAAGTATCGTACTCTGTTGAGTCGTAGGCCCAGCCGGTCACGCCCACCCAGCCATCGGGATTGCCGCTCACCGAGACGACACAGTCGCTAGCCTCGTCTATCTCGTAGGATGTTCCGGAATCATCCTTCCCATTCTTAAAAATGAACCCCAAGTGCTCGACTCTCGCATTATCACGCGCGTCAACGCGTACAAAAACCTTGTCACTAGACAACGGCGATGCACCGGCCTCGACGACTGGCTTCTCCGTATCGGGCACGACTTCCAGCGTATACGTCTCCGAGGCCTTGGCATTCGCTTGATCTTCCGCCTCACTCCACCATTGATCCCTCGCGCAAATCGTCAGCACGTATGCCTTGCTACACGTAATGTCTGTGTGCCCTCCCATGTCCCAGGAGACTGTGACATAGCCATTGCCGTCGACACCGCTAACTTTTAGGCTGTTCGCTTTGGAGTCCGGTCCTGTCATCTCCGGAGTACTCGTTACCTGCACGGACTGAATCGCATCCCCATCAGGATCATAGATGCGGAACCGATACTCATAGACCTGACCATCCGTTACCGTTTGCGTCTTATCCACCAGGATCTGCGGCGGACGGTCATTAAAGACCGTCAGGTTGTAATACTGATGCGTGACGGCAGTGCCGTCGCTGACCTGCACCTCGATGGCATACGTGCCGGACCTGGCGACGGGGCTCTGCCAGGTGATCACCTCCTTAGAGTCAATCTGCATGCCCGAGGCATCATTGGCCACCAGCGTGTAGGTGACGTTCGCTCCCTCGGGATCAAATGTCTTAACAGCGTAGGTATACACGCTTCCGGCGGCGACGCGAGTAACGGGCGTCGAAGTTACGATCGGCGCGCGATTGCTGTCAACCGCCTGGATCGTGAACTCCTGAACGGCATAGCCGCCGCGATCATCCTCGACGCGGATCGCGACAGACTTCGAGCCTGCCGCCGTGGGCTTCCATGTCAGCACTCCCATCTCGGGATCAAGCACCATGTCATGGGGCCCGCTCTGCAGGTAGTACCTGGACCGCAGGCCATCGGGGTCCTGGACACGCACCACATACGTGTAGGGCTGGTTCAACTCCGCAACGAGCCGAGGCTTGGACACAATCTCCGGCGACACGTTGCCCGCGACCGGCGGGGCCAGGACCGGGGGTTCCACAGTCACCTGAAACTCCTGCAAGGCCTCAGAACCCGATTCATCCCGAACCCGCAATGTGACTTCGTAAGTTCCCACCTGGTCGATTGTCGGCTCCCACAGAAGCAGCCCCTCTGACCAAGCGGGCGCAGTCTGCCCGGCACCCGTCCCTGGAGGCATGGCAATCATCATGCCCGGCGGTGCCATCAACAGGTCGTAATTGAGAGCATTGCCCTGGTAATACACTGCACTTGCCTGGTACCGCAGCGTCTGTCCCACGGTAACCCGCGTCGGCGGACTGCTGCGGAAGACCGGCGGCCGAGCATCTTGGGCCATTGAATGATAGCCAAAGGAGGTCGAATCGCCGCTGGCAATGGGCACATCATCCACCCGGACAATCAAGTCCTGCCGCGTCACTCCCGTACTACGGACAAAGCCCGGCGCACTCGGCACTGCGACAATGTGGTATTCGCCTGGCGATAGACTCTCAAAAGAGTACTCGCCGCAATGCTCGCCATCCTGTGTCGTGGCGGTCGGCTCGTTAGCACTGTCCCAACACCCGTTCTGGTTCAGATCCAGGAAAAGGCTCCAGCCCGCAAGTCCCGGTTCGTTTTCATCTTGGGTATTGTCATCATCGTCGTCCCGATACACCTTTCCACTGATGCTCGGCAGCGTCTGCCGGTTGCCCTCTCGCCCCACCAGACTCAAGGCCTGGGTATCGGCGGCCCCATACTTGTCTTCCACCACCACAGTCACCGTCTTGATGCCGACCGACGGGGTCCACGTGATCAGGCCGCTGACCGAGTTCACATCAATGCCATCCCCATTGCCCTCCACCACGTCTTCCAGCACTCGGTACGCAAGCGTATCGCCATCCGGATCAAATGCGTTGATTTGGTATGTGTATGGCTGCGAGGAGTTCGCATCGATAATCGCGTAGGTGCTGGAGGGTTGCGTGGTGATAATGGGCGCCCGGTTGGTCTTGACGTTGAAGGTCTTGACGGCGATGCCCCCTTTGCCATCGCGCACCCGCACCGTGAAGCTCTGAATGCCGGCCTGATCTGCCCGTGGTCGCCAAGCAATCACCCCTGTCGCTTCATTGATCGCCATCCCCTCGGGCCCGATTGGTAATTCGTACGTCAAAGCATCGGCGTCCGCATCGGTGGCGAACACATGGTAGAACCAGGTCGCCCCCACCAGAGCCGGCTGCTGAAGTGTGCCGTCCTGCAGCATGCCTTCCCAGATCATTGGCGGATCGTTGGCCGTGGCTGTCAGCTTCTGGTTTACGAAGCGTAAAGCGGGATCGCCGGTCTGTGGCGCTGATGATACTTCCAAGGCCGCGCCGGTACTGGGGCTGATCTGCTCGTAGCCAGGTCGTCGCTCTTGGATAATGTGATAGGTGGTCCCCTGCTCCAACTTCCAGAAAGTGAATGAACCACCTGCGTCGGTTAATGTGCTGAAGTCCGCAGCCGTGACCGTCAACGAACAAGCCCGCAGCGTGCCCACATTGCCTGCGGCTTCATCCTGAATCTCCAGTCTCCACTCGTGGTTGGGCAACTCTTCGCTCACACCGTTTGCAGCATGATTCCTCCACTCGTTGGGCAACCCGTTCAGGGTAAAGGTGACATCCTGTCCCGTGCCGGTCGGCACATAGGAGATTGGCTCGCACCAGCCTGACGGATCGTACAGATACGCCTTCAGTTCTCCGGGCGCACTATGCGTCACTGTCACGTTCAGTTTCGCGTCGAAAAGCCACCCCGTCAGATTTCTGACCGGGAAAACAACCGTGAGCGTCCCATTATCGGGAATTGCCGTCCCTTCCGACGGGAGGGGAATCGTAGCCTTTGCTACGCTGTCGAAAACGGCACCGGATACTGTAATACTGTTCACATCTGGGGAGCCGTTGTTGTTGTCGTCCAAAAAGACCGCCCATCCCGGCTGGCCGCTGGTGGCCGCACCTTGCTTCGTTTCCACTGTGCCACTGAGATCATACGTTGGCAGAAGCCCAGAGATGAGTTCATACGTTGGCAGAAGCCTAGGGTGCCCGCCTGCGGTGGCTGTGGATAGCGTGATCGTCTGGGTATCGATCCCGCCCCGCCCGTCTTCGACCCGAATGACGACCGATCGCCTCGCCGCCTCCACGGTCGGCGTCCAGCAGAGCACGCCGGTGCTGGCATTGATCGTCAGATCTGAATAGGTCTGCGTCAGAGAGTAACTCAGCGTGTCCCCATCGGCATCCACTGCATCGACATTGTAGCAGTAGCTCGCGTATAGCGGTCCTGGCCATCCCCATTGCCCTCCACCCGGATCGCTAACCCAACCCGTACTGGGTTGAGTGACAATCACTGGCGCATGATTCCCCGCCTCAGGCTGGATGCTGATGGTGAAGACCTGGGTGGCGACAGCGCCCGACTTATCGTGCACCCGCAATTCCACATACCGGTTGCCCCCATTATCCCGCCGATCGGCGGCCGTCGGGATCCATTTCAGCAGTTTCGTGTTTGGCTGATCAGCCACCTCCGCCAACGCCATGCCTATTGGCACCTCGAACGTCAAGGATTCCTTGTTCGGATCCAATGGATCGTAGTCCGCATCGCCAGCGACCACGCGATAGACGTACTCGCGGTTTACCTCCGCGACCGCCACCGGCATCGATTCAAACACCGGCGGCCGATTCACCACAGGCGGGGGAGCAAACACCGACAGGACGTAGGTCATCTCGCAAGCGGCTTCGCGCCTATCCTTCGCCCGCACTGTGACCGTGTAATCGCCCGCTACGGAAGACTGCTTGGCCACAATGCCAATGGTCCCATCGTCACTGATCCCCAGCCACGGCGGCGCGGCAACCAGGGAATAGGTGATGGTGTCCCCATCCAGATCCTCCGCTTTGACCTCAGAGCGGTAATTCTCTCCCGCGTACGTCTCCACAACCGGCGAATTCACGAATACCGGCGCCCGATTGACCTGCCCCAGCAGCACCATCTCGTAGGTAAACGGGCGGCCATTGGGATTATGGAAGCTCATCGTGACAGGCTCGGTGCTACCGCCGGGCGCCAACTGTCCATCGGCAGGCATCCCCGAGGTGAGATCAAAGAAAGGAATGCCCTCGGGCGTGGCGCCGTCCGCGTTCCAGACCGTCACAGACGGATCGCTGATGTTCCGTATGCCCAGAAGCAATGGCGATCTGAGGGCCCACTGCGACTCCGTCTCGGCATGGTTATTGGCGATCTTCACATCGACAAACAACACCTTCTCCCGTTCGTCGAACGAGGTTCGCTCATACTCGACGACATACTCCGGCGAGAGTGAATCGATGCGATCAAAATCAATGGCCTGAGGCGTCTGACCTTTCAACGTGAGTGTGGCGGTCGCGGTGAGTCCCAACGCATCGGTCGCCACCACACTCACCGGATTGGTACCCTCGGTAATCGGCAGCGTGGTGAAGAAGTTGCCGAACGCATCGAGCGATTCCACCGGCACGCCATTGACCGTCACACTCACGATCGGTTGGCTCGCCCCCACGTGGCCGGCGAACACAATTGATCGCCCCACTGGCAGCACCGTTCCCTGCCCTGGAGAGAGATTAGTGATCTCCGGCGCTGTGGCAGGGATCCATTGGACGGTCGTCGTTGCCTGCAATGGCCACATGCTCGGAGCAACCATATCCTCGGGGCTCGTCTTTGCAGGCGTATCCGCGGGCCTGCCCACTCGCGCGGTAATCGTATCGGTCCCGAGCTGCGCACCGACATAGCTGAACGACGCCCGCCCGAAAGCGTCCGTCACCCCCCAGCCCGATGTGATCTTGTTGCCATCACGAGTCACCTCGAAGTACACGGTGACCCCGGAAATGGGGGTCTGAGTCTGAGTAATCGGATCTTCGTGGGTGACAACCGCTTGCGCGAGGTGAGTTGCGCAGACTGGGTGGGCCGCATCCGTCGCATCAATGCCCCGCGTCGCCCCAGAAGGCAGCAGGGTCACGTTGGTCACATCGCCAATCCGTGCCAGCGACATGCCGGCAGGAAATCCGTAAGCCTCGTCAGTACCGTAGGCATGCGCCCAGGCCATGAACGGCTGTGGACTGGTGAGCGTATGGGTGATGGGACTCCAGTCATACCTGTCGGGGCAGTCCATCTTGAGCCGAGCACCATAGTATCCGCTGCCCCCGATTTGCTGGAATTCGCTTGCGGCAATGCATCTACCATCCAATAGGACCTGGTCGACGGCGGCAAACGGAGCCACAATCGTTATGAAATACTCGCTCATCGGGATCGTCAGCGGTATTTCTTGGCTCAACCGCGGAACATCTAGCGAGTATGCCGTGCAATACTGCTCAACCGGCGGGATCAGCATCATGAATGGATCCCCAGACGGCCGCTTTTGCTCATTGAGGAGACCTGTCTTCTCCTCCTGCTCCTCGACATAACCGGAAGTGACAGAATATTGCGCAACGAGCACACTTTTATCAGCAATAATGTGCACCGGTTGAGAAGGAGCCGTAATGTACGTCCAGACAGGATTGGCCTTAGTCAACGGATAGGAGTCCTCCGTGGTTCCTTCAATCACCCGCACATTCACAACACTAGTTGCACCAGCCGGAAATGAGGCGATGATCCGGTAGACATCCTTCCTGCTATTATTGTCAGTTCCTGTAGCTGCCGGGTTGATATCCCTTCGAGGGTAGGCATAGAATTCCTTGCCCCAAGTCGAGATCGGAGGCATTTGCTCCACCATATAATCCCTGACCGACTCTGAGGCAGGGGGGGCATTTGTAGATAGAACGTACCCGCCCCTGGCACCGGCGTATACGGCTATCGGGTGATTCTTTGAGTGTATGATCGTTCCCGACAAATCCGCGTTCGACTTTCTATCGATATACTGGTAGACCTCACCCGCGCCGAGGGAAACATCGGGTATCTGGGTTCCATCTGGCAGCGTGATCTCAACTATCGTATCATCAGCCGTGGCGACGATCGCAAAGAACGTCCCATCATCGATCGCGACAACAGTCCCATCAGAGAGCGTCGCGGGGTTATTACCCGCGAGGCATTTGTAGCCTAACGCGACATAGTCAGTGCCCAGTGCCTCAACGGGCAGAGCCAGATATGCCTCTTGGTCATATCTCTCATTGTACATGCCATAGACAGACACTTTGTCCGTCGCCACCACATGGACGGCTCCTCGGTACTGGTTAATGGATACGCGAGTGGATGAATCGATAACGTTCTTAGCCACCTCCGATGGAAGCTTGATCGTGGCAGGCGAATCTGGCGTGACCGTAAACGACATCTTCCAGCCCAGGTCCGGGATATCAACGACACCCGATGCCGGATGGTCAGCGGTGATACGCAGGTCATACATGGTGGTGGGCGGCCGATCATTTCTTGTGTAGGGTCCGTAGAGTTGCTTGCACCACGGAAATGCTACCCAAAACTCCGTCCCCTTACTGCTCGGCACCGCCTGCGACGAAGTGGCACCGGGCACATAGGACGTACCTAAGCCAGTGCTGGCTTCTGAGCTGACGGCGCCACTGGCTGGCACACTTACGATAGCCGAGCCGGACTCAGTGCTTACTTGATTGCTGTCACCGGACGTTATGGCGGTAGTCGACGCCGGGGCTGCTGGGCCAGTTGTCGTGGTGGTGCTGCCGGTCGAGCCGCCAGTGGTTTCGTCGAGGGTATAATAAACGCGAACGGAGGAATCCGCGTCACCGTCGTTATTGACCAGCCTAACCCGAAGATATGCCGTGATGCCAGGCGTCAGGTGCGAAACATTCACCTTCACGACGCCAGTTGTGACATCGACACCGTCTGCCTTGGCCACCTCATCCACGCCTTCGGTGATGTTCAGAAAAGCATCATGATTGGGGCCGATGGTCGGCACCAGCGATCGCCCCTGATCGTCCACCAGGGCCACCTCGAACGCATCGTGGATCATGTCCGGCGTCTGCGATGGGAACAGAAGATCGGAATAACTCAGCACTTCCAAGTAGGCAGACCCGCCACTGCCGGATTCAGGAATCACCACCTCTCGCGACAGCGCAGCGAGAAATGAGTCACCCTCCTTCAGCAGTACAGACCCATTCGTGCTGTGATCAACGGAAGCTTTGCCCTCTGCCGAGCCTCCCATCTCGTAGAACGTGTAGGGGCAAGGGATCACGACAATGCTGGCGC
>JBLNDH010000318.1:0-3710 GCA_050261455.1 Bacillota bacterium | reverse complement strand
GAGGCCAGGGCTGTGGTCCGAATGCCGCCGCCCAGAGCGGCAATGGTCCCGGCCGTGGAGGCTGCTGCCCGGCCTGCTGCGGTGCAGGAGGTCCTGGCGTACAGGGGCGTGGAGCGGGGATGGATGCTGGTCTGGGCGGAGGCCCTGGTCTTGGCTGGCAAGGTGGGCGCGGTGTTGGACGCGGTCTCGGTGGTCCGGGCGGCGGTGGGCGCGGACACGGCTGGCATGGCGGCTGGGACCAGTAGTGTTCTGCCGCTGGGCGTAATCGAAATTCGAGGTGATCCATGAAACGGAACACCCTCAACTTATTCGTTGATCTGCTTTCGGCGCTGGTGGTGCTGGGCATTACCGCGACCGGACTGATCGTCCGCTTCGTGTTGCCGCCGGGTAGCGGGCGGGGCAGGATTCTCTGGACCTGGGATCGTCACGAGTGGGGCAATCTGCATTTCTGGCTGGCGGTTGCGGCCGGGGTGCTGCTGCTGGTGCATGTGACGCTGCACTGGCAGTGGATCTGTGTAACCATGTTGCGTCTGTTTCGCCGAAGCAGTGAGCAACAGGTCTATCCCCGCGGCATTGCCCGCAACTTGGCCGGGGTCGCCCTGGTCGCAGGGGTGATCGGGCTCTTTGGCGGGTTTGTCTGGTTTGCCGAGGCCAACGTGAAGGGAAACAGCGAAGGCAGAGAGCATCGGGGTCGCGACGAGAGCGTGCAGGTTCCGCAGGACTCAAACCGCTGGGAACAGGAGCCGCAGTCGATCCGCGGCTCCATGAGCTTGAGCGAAGTCGCCGTTGCCAGCGGAGTACCCGTCGATCAGCTTCGCGAGAAACCGGGTCTGCGAGCGAGCGTGTCGGTTAATGAGCGGCTGGGGCGACTGCGCCAGCAATACGGATTCACGATGGATCAGGTCCGGCAAGTCGTGGCAGCGGCACAGAAGGAAGCCGGCAGCTCTGCCACGAAATAGTGGCTGCCCAACCTGTACTACTCTTGACCTCTACCCCCACGGAACCCGCCGCCCATGCCGCGTCCGCCGCCAGGGCCAAGTCCCCGGCCCTGGCCGCCTTGGCCACGGCCAATCCCATCGGGTGGGCCTTGCCGCCACGGACAATTGGAACCCTGGCGAACGCCCTCGGCACACAAGGCAAATAGCCGGCGCTGCTGATCCTTGGTCAGGTGATGACGCACGGTCAGTAGGTAGTCCGCGACGCGACGCTCCAGGGTGGCGTCAGCGGTAATCAGGGCCTCCAGCTTGGCGCGGATGGATTCGTCCGAGGCATTGGGATCATCCAGTGATGTAGCCAGATCCGCTCGCTTGATCGCCAGCGTCTGACGCAGGGACTTGAGGTTCTCGGCAAAGGCCGGGTCGTGCTGCTGGATCTCGCTGCGCTGATTGGCGGGCACTTGCAGCCAGTCCATCAGGGCCTGCGTCGCAGCGTCGGAGGATGGGGCTGATTTGGGGACGGGGTTGGTGGCCACGCTGGCGGCGTAAGCGCCCACGCCAACGATGGCCGCCGTCAGGGTCCCGAGGATGATCTTGCGCGGGGTCACGATTGGCCTCCCTGGACAGAGCCGTCTTGCGTTTCATCCATTGAGAACACGTTGTCGAACGCGGCAAGGTCGCCACCCAGCACATCCAACCCGACCTGCTGGGCCATCTCCTCAGTCGACACGGACTGCATTGGCCGCGAGGGGCGCGTCGGCAACCGGCCGGCAGTCCAGCCGATTCCCGCCGCCACGAGGACGGCGGCTGCGATGCCGCTCCGCGCATACCAGCGGCTGCGGACCGACTCCCGGCTGGCGGCCGCTAGAATAGCTCCGGTCAGGTCATGAGAGGGGATTGACGCTTCCCATTGACCGAGCTGATCCCAGGTGGCTTGCAGCGACCGGTAACGCTCACGGCAAGCCTCGCACGCGGCCAGATGCGCCAGAGCCGTCTCTCGCTCGGCATCCGAGAACTCGCCGGCCAGCAATCTCAGTAGTTTTGCCTCATCGGGGCACATAGGTCTCTCTCACTTGAACGACTCGGGCAGGGATTTCCTGCCCTCATTTCACTCTTCCTTCGCCCAGCCCGCCAGACGCTGGCGTAGCTGGGCATAAGCCCGGACCAACAAGGATTCAACGGCCGATTCGCTCCAGCCGGTGGTTTGGGCAATCTGGGCATGGTCCAGCCGCTCAAAACGGTGCAGGACCAGGGCAATCCGCTGACGCTCCGGCAATGCCGCGACCTCCCGGCGGATGGCGTCGATGCGCTCCTGGCGACAGAGGACGTCTTGGGGTGCGGGTTCGGCGGACCTTGACGGTGGCTCGTCCGGCAAGGTGGCCAGACGCGGGCGTTTGGCATAGTCCAGGCAGAGATTTACGACAATCCGGTACAACCAGGTGGAGAAGGCAGCCGTCGGCTTGTAGCTCGAAGCGCCACGGTATAGCCGAAGGAATGCCTCCTGGGCCATGTCATCGGCCACATGCCAACGCCCGGTAAAGCGGTACGCCACCCGACGGGCCACATCCTGATGCCGCTTGACCAGAATCGCCAGCGCGTTCATATCGCCTCGGGCCAGGCGACGCATCAACTCTGCATCGGTCGGTCCAAGGTCTCTCTCCAGAGCGGCTGGCTCGTTCCTCGACAACTGCATGCTCCCGGCGTTTTTCACCGCTTAGTGTACCTCAACAGGAACCACCAGCTCATGTTCGGCGGCATCTTCCATCTCCATCGTCGATTGGGGTAGGCCGTGGCCGGGCTTGTTGGAGTAGATCAACCAGTAGGCGATCGGAATCACGAACAGCGTAAAGAGCGTCGAGGCAAACAGTCCGAAGATCAGCGACCAGGCCAGGCCGGAGAAAATCGGGTCGATGATGATCGGCACGGCACCCAGCATCGCTGCGCCGGCTGTGAGCAGGATCGGCCGGAGGCGCACCACGCGGCTTTCCATGATCGCCTCAAAAAGCGTCCGTCCACGGGCCAGCGATAGGTGGATGAAGTCCACGAGGATGATCGAATCACGCGTGACGATGCCCGCCAGGGCGATCATGCCGATCATGCCGGTGGCGGTGAAGTAGACCGGGTCGAGAAAGCCGCCCACGTGCTGGGCGCTGACTGCATTGAGCAGCCAGAAGCCGGGCATCACACCCAGGATTGTCAGCGGAATCGCCAGCATAACGATGGCGGGAACGGCAAACGAGCCAGTCTGTGCGACCAGCAGAATGTAGATGGCGATCATCGCCGCGCCGAAGGCCAGGCCCAGGTCGCGGAACACGTCCAGCGTGATCTTCCACTCGCCTTCGCCGGCAAAATCCACCGTAAAGCCGGGAGGCAGCGACCAATAGATGCCGCTGCCGTTCGAGAAGAAGCTCCGTCCGTGCACCGGACGGGGGCCCTGAGCGTCTTTCCAGATGTTGGCAACCCCGATGCTCTGGTGGTCCGCCTGCACATCCACCGCCACCTCAGCCGGTGGACGCCCGGCGGTCTCGCTGAACACGTACGCCACGCGATTGAGGTTCTTGTGGTAGATCATCTGATCCACGCGGGACTTCTCCCACCGACCCAACTCACTCAGAGGAACCAGCGGGCCGCCACCTCCCTTGGCGTAGATGCGGGCCAAATCGGCGGCGCTGGTGCGACTGGGCATGGGCAGGCGGAGCTCGATACGAAGCGGGTTGCGTTCGGTCTCGCTTCTCACCAGGCCAACCGTCTGCGCACCGAGCGCGGCACTGAGCG
>JBLNDH010000317.1:0-10790 GCA_050261455.1 Bacillota bacterium | reverse complement strand
GGCTATCACGCCACGCCAGCCGGCGTGGACCGCCGCCACCCGCCGGCCATCGGTTGTGCAGAGCAGGACAGGCACACAGTCGGCCACGCGAACCGACACGACATAGGCCTCGTCATCGGTGATTAGGCCGTCGGCTTGCGGATCTTCACGGGGTTGATCATGCCGGCTGGCGACGACAATGTGGGAGCCGTGGACCTGTCGTACCCGCCGGATCTGTCTTCCTGCAAATCCAGCGGCTTCGGCGAGAAGCTGATAGTTCCGGTGAATGTTGCTGGCTGTATCTTGGATGGGGCTGCCCTGCGGATTACCCAGATTCAACGATGCAAAGGGCATCGGGCTGATGCCGCCGATGCGGGTGCTGAAGGCATGAGGCACATGGATGGCTTCCATGAGCGGCGAGGCATAGTAAACGACACCTGTTTCAGAGGTTCTTCGCTGTAGCATACCGAAATGATCCTAATTGTTGTTTGCCCTGGGAGCCATCAACGCTTCCTGTAAATGCGGCTTTTGGGTATAGGAAATCACAGACCTTTTCCTGTAAGCTTTGTAAGCTCAGGAGAGTGTTATGGCTATCAATACTGCCGCCCGGCGCGTGGCGGTTTTCCCGGGCCAATTCGATCCGGTCACGTTGGGCCACATCGACATCATCCGGCGAGCGGTACGCTTGTTCGACGAGGTGATTGTGGCTGTGGGCATCAACCCGGAAAAGCGTGAATTATTCAGCCATGACCAGCGGCTGGCAATCATCGAAGAGGTTCTGCGGGATATTCCCGGGGCTCGCGCAGCCAAGTACGAAGGCCTGACCGTGGATTTTGTTCGCTCGGTCAACGCGGCGGTCATCCTGCGGGGAATTCGTGATATATCCGACCTGCACCATGAATTCCAATTGGCCTTGGCGAATCGGGCGGTGGGGGGAGTCGAGACGGTCTTTGTGATGACGGGGGAACAGTATGCGTTGACCAGCAGCAGTTTGATCCGGCAAGTGGTGTCGCTGGGGGGAGACCTGCGCAAATTGAGCACGCTGGTGCCGCCCAATGTGATCAGTCGTCTGGAGCAGATGCAGCGGCGGGGGGTTAATCTGCGGACGACGGGATACGATGCGCCAGCCACCTGAAACGGGCTTCGATCCCGGCGGTTGCCGAGGATCGTCACCGGATGCCAAAGGTTGGAAAATCATTCTGAAATTGTTGCGAGCTCATCTTGACCCTTGCGGCAGGAACACGTTATATTATACGGCTAGAGGCCGCTGGAGCCGGGGATGGGTTTGATGGAGAGTTCCGACTTCAGCGTATTCCGGTTGTACGCCTCACTTATCATTCAGGAATGATGGGAGACTCGACCGGCGATGGTCGTCGGCGAGATCTTCACTGCGAGTCGCCAGGAGCATCCGGTCGCGATCGATGGCTAGCGCGGGGTTCCCCGAGCTGCAAACGGCACTCATCCGTTCTTTTTCTTGTCGATCTCTGATCCAGACGCTTCTACGACTCCTTGCGAAAGGAGCGTCCCATGACGCGCTTTAATGGTCGCAGGACGGGTGGTTTCACCCTCGTCGAGCTGCTGGTCGTGATCGGCATCATCGCGCTGCTGATCTCCATTCTTCTGCCGGCTCTGAACGCCGCCAAGGAACGCGCCAACCGCGTGAAGTGCGCGAGCAACCTGCGTCAGATTGGCCAGGGCATGATGCTCTACGCCAACGACAACAAGGGTTCGTATCCGCGTACCCGCTATGCCCCCGGCACCGGCAACACCGTGACCTTGAACCTGTTCACCGGTCAGTTCGTGACGGACTGGGTCAATGACAAGGGCCTGAAGGACAACGACGTGACGGCGGCGTTCTTCCTCCTGATCAAGACCGCTGACCTGAACCCGGAAGTCTTCACCTGCCCGAGCAGCAACCAGGAAAAGGATGACTTCAATGGCAAGCAGGCGCAGGACTGCTCGAACTTCAAGCCGTGCCCGACCGGTGGTTCCGGCGTGACTGGCCCGACGCTCAGCTACAGCTTCGCCAATCCGTATCCCAGCACCACGGCGGTGAGCTTGGGCTACAAGTTCACGACCGGTGCGGTGGCGGACTTCGCCATTGCTGCCGACCGTAACGAAATCGACCGCGCCGTCGTCAAGAATGGGTACGACGAGAACGCCAAGGCGGCCGATATCAAGCGTGGCAACTCGAAGAACCACGAGACTGAAGGCCAGAACGTGCTGTTCAACGACGGTCACGTTGAGTGGTGCACCAGCGCATTCGTTGGCGCCAACCGGAACTTCATCTACGCGGCCGACACGCTCCCCAGCAGCACCGGCACCGGTACTCCGAAGCGCACCATGACCCCCAACAGCAACCAGCCGGTCGAGGCTCTGGACACCATCCTGCTGCCGAACTGGGTTGATGGTAACGCCAAGGCCACGTTCTAATCAGATGCTGATGATCTGATCTGCGTGGTTGAGAGACTACGAAGGCCCACCCGAAAGGGTGGGCCTTCTGTTTGGAAGGCCGGATCTCGTGAGGATTCAAGCGGGCAGCGAGGCGACTCGGGGGGGATTCTCTGATCTACCCTAGGAAAACGGACCCGACTCGGTTAATTTGGGAAGAATGGAAGAAATTCTTCCGCCGGAGACTGAGAGTGGTGCAGGGTTTGAGCCCGTCCGGGTTCGGCAGTTTACGGTTTTCCTGGAAAACCGAGTGGGGCGTTTGCAGAGTCTGGTCCGGACCTATGAGCAGAAGTCTGGACGCATCGTGAGTCTGTCGATTCAGAACCAGGCCGATACAGCCTTGGTGCGGATCATCTGCTCGGACCCGGATCTGGCGCGACAGGTTCTTCAGGACGAGGCCTTTGCTTTTGCTGAGCAGGAGCTGCTGGTGGTGGAGCTGCCGAAGGGTGCCCAGCCGCTTTCAAGCATCTGCACGGCCATTCTCGCGGCGGAGCTCAATATCCACTATGCCTATCCACTGTTGGTTCGGCCTGGGGGGCCGGCGCTGGCGATCTATCCCGACGACCTGACGCTGGCGGCTCAATTGCTGATCAAAAAAGGTTTTACGATTCTCGGAGAAAGCGATCTGGCCAAGTGATCCACAGGAGGCTGTGGCAGGACCGAGCCTCACAGGCTCGCTTGAGCCCGAGGTGACGCAACGGGTCAAGGCTGGGTATCGAATCGTTGGTCAGCGACGTGCGAATCGACCTGTTGCCTATGCCCGGGGCGGTAGGGCGGATGGGGCGGCGAGCTCTTTGGGCGCCGGTACGCAGTGGGTGGATCTGGAGCGGGATCCTTGCGACTGCGGCCAGCGACATGCGTTTTGCGATGCCGATGTGTCCAGGTCCAGCTATCGCGCAATCCGGAGGATCTGGTCGTGCTTCTGGATTTGATGCGGCGGACCTCGCCAGGGAAGAGGCCACAGGTGGCATTGTTCCTGGGCAAGACGCGATTGCTGGCCAGGTTTGATGACGGGCCACGATCGTCGGTGGCGTAGGATCGGGGTTCGCTCCTGGAGCGGTTGATTCCCTTCTGTTGTGGCCTATGAGTGCGAGCCGCAATTCCCAAGAAGAGAAAGACGCTGCTTTACCTCCACGCCGGGTTCGGAGCTACGCGACGGCCCGGATCCTCTATTGATTGGAAACCCGTTGTTCCATTCCGGCTCGGCAGGAGCGTCGCCGTCGCTGGAGTACTGCGCCCAACCCACCACGGAGGAAGAGAGCGGGTAAAACAGAAGACCCGGGAATAAATCCCGGGTCTTCCGCCATTCGATCGAATCGCCCACGCACAACATCCGCAAGCGATGGTTGTTCGGTTTACCGCTTGGAGAACTGGAAGCGCCGACGGGCACCGCGCTGGCCGTATTTCTTACGCTCTTTCATGCGCGAGTCGCGCGTCAGGAAACCGTTGTTACGCAGATTGACTTCGGTGGTCGGATCGTACTTCGTCAGGGCGCGACCCAGGCCGAGGATGATCGCGCCGGCTTGGCCGGTCATGCCACCGCCGCTAGAATTCACCCAGATATCCAGCTTGCCGCCGGTGTTGGTGACTTCCAGAGGCCCAAAGATCGCCTTGCGGTCGCGCTCATTGGTGAAATATTCGTTGAGAGTGCGGCCATTAACTTCGATCTTGCCGGAGCCCGGCGCAATGCGAACGCGGGCAACGGAGGTCTTGCGGCGGCCAGTGCCCCAGATAAACGAGGGCTTCGTGGTGGCGACCTGCGGGACTGCTTCAGCGGGAATGGTTACTTGCTCGGCCATATGATCTTTCGCTCAGTTGAGTGCTATCTCCTAGAAAGCGAGTAGTCCTCGCCCCTGTATCCTTACGCGATCTTCATTTCCTTAGGCTGTTGGGCCTGGTGCGGGTGCTTATCCCCGCGATAGATCTTGAGCTTGCCCATCATAGCCCGGCCCAGACGGCTCTTGGGCATCATGCGGCGAACGGTGACCTCCAAAACCTTCTCCGGGTGGTTGGCGATCATCTCGCGATAGGAGTAGAGATGACGCCCGCCGGGGTACCGGGAATAAGTTTCGTAGGTCATCTGGTCGGCTTTACGGCCAGTCACCCGGACTTTGTCAGCATTGAGAACGATGACGAAGTCACCGGTGTCCACATAGGGTGTATATGTGGGCTTGTGCTTACCTTGAAGAACCAACGCAATCTTAGCGGCCAGACGGCCAAGAACCAGACCCGTGGCATCAATCGTGTGCCAGTCGGCCTTCAATTCGCCCGGCTTGGGCAAGTAGGTGCTCATGAAACCAATCCTCTAACCGATGTTCGTTCTCAATAAAGAATTCCGCGATAACACCAGAGGTACTACCGCGTGGAATCGGGCAGTTTATCGGCAAAGGGACGTTTGTCAATGGTACTCTGATGGAAAGACTGAACCATTGTGAGGCTGAACACGCATTTCGACGAAAACTGGGGGCTGCCTGTGGGGCGTCTAGGGTTGTTTGGGGCCTCAAATCGAGGAATCCCATGATGAGATCGCCCGGCGGGCAGATACAGGCTCAAAGTCGCTTGTAACTCCGGGTTGTGGCCACGGAAAGCACGAGGCTTCCCGCGAGCGGTAATTCATGGGAGGATTTTGGCTCGGCAGGAGCCTCGCCGTCCCTGGGGCCAGACCCCCGGAACTTGCACACGAAAACCGGGGCATCGCTACGCTCTGAACCCGACCTGAAAGCGCATGGGCGGCAGAACGAAAAAGCCTGAGTCCGCATCTTGTGCTTTGGTCGTCGGCGAAGTACAACAACCTACGGAGTGCCATCTGTTACCGGTGGGTGAGAGGAGACGCCTCTCAGCGGAGATGGCCATGTCCGACTCTATCAGGGTGAGCTTGCGTGACACGTTGATGATGGTGATCCCGGTCGGTTATTCCGTGCGTATGGCTTCGGGGAATGCAGGGTACCATGTGTCAATCGGGGTGCTTGCAGGATAAGCCAGGTACTGGCGAGTTGGGGTTGTGCTCGCCTTCTTGCGTACTGCACGCGAGCGAACGCGGTTGAAAAAGCACATGAAACGGACGGGCAAGGGTGGGTAATGTCTTCCCGCAGCCTGTGCGAGTTGGTGGAGAGATTCCGATTGGCCCGACGTCTCTTGGGATCTGGCGGTGGACAGTCCAGGTCGAATCTTGGTATGTGTGAATGATGGTCGGGCGATTTGCCATGCATGGATAAACGGGGGCGGCAGGTGATCTGTACTGTTGGTGGAGGAGTTGTCGGTATGAGAGTGAAACACATCTCCAGAGATCGGCACCATTCACGCGGTGGTGCCCAAGGTGGCCGGGGACCGGGCGGCGGTGGCAAGCCCCATGGACGCCCATTCGCGTCGAAGTTCGGCAAGCAAGGCAATAAGCCCAAGAGCGGCGGCGGCAAGATGTGCCCCATGTGCGGGCAGGTCGTCCCCGATCTGGGAAGACATATCCGGGAGAAGCACGACGAACCTGAACCGGAATAAACAAATCGAGCATCTCCCTCTGAAATGAATAGGGGACGGGCGGGGATCACCGATGCCGGGCAATGGTGGAGGCTATGGGCATGAGGATCTCGGGATTCCTGACGGCGGCGTTGGCAGGGCTCGTGGTGACGTTTGCCTGTGGGCGAGCATTACAGGCCCAGGGCGTTGCACCCTCGAAGGCGGAGACGCTGTGGGATCTGGCCAGGAGCCAGCGGCAGATTCACCGGTTCTCGACGCTGTTCACCGCTCATCAGGTGCGCGACAATCTGGGTAGCGAGGAAGGCATTCGCTCGGCCATCGATTGGTGCCGCAAGACCGCGGTCACCAAGGTGTACATCGAGACGTTCCGTGACGGGTACCAGGCTGACCGCAATACCCTCCAGCGGGCCAAGCAGCGGTTCCAGGAGGCGGGAATCGAAGTCTCCGGCTGCATGACCCCAACGCGGGTGGGCAAACCATCCACCGGATGGAAAGTCGTCATCAGTTGCTACACGGACTTGCCCACGCAGGACAAGCTCCAGGCGGCCTTCGAGTTTGCCGCCAGCCTGTTCGACGAGGTCATGATCGATGACTTCTGGTTCACCGATTGCGCCTGCCCCGAATGTGAAAAAGCCCGGCAAGCCAGGACCGCGGTCGTCGGCGATAAGCAATACCCCGTGGCTGGCGATACCTGGGAGGATTACCGGTGCGAGTTGATGGTGAACCTCTCGCGCGATCGGATCCTGGCGGCGGCCAAGCGAGTGAATCCCAAGGCGAAGCTGATCATCAAGTACCCACAGTGGTACGATCGCTTCCATGATCGTGGCTACGAAGTGCTGCGTGAGACGGCGGATTTCGATCGCATCTGGGTGGGCACCGAAACCCGCGACTACGACAACAAGCAGTGGGGCGGCACCGTCCAGTACGAAGCCTACTTCATCATGCGCTGGCTGGGTGGGATTGGCGGGAGCAAGTGCGGTGGCGGGTGGTATGACCCCTATGGCACGACCGAACACACGTACATCGAGCAGGCACGCCAGACGGTACTCGGTGGGGCTCGCGAATCGATGCTCTTCTGCTATGGCTCGCTGCTGCAGCAGACCGGGCCGAAGAATATTGAGACGCTCAGGGCCAACATTCCCGAACTGCTTGTCGTGGCCGGCGAAGTTGCACGCCGGAAGATCGTCGGCATCGCTGCCTATAAACCGGCCAATAGTCATCCAGAGAAAGAGGCCCGCGTTTTTGATTTTGTCGGCATGCTGGGCTTGCCGCTGGTCCCCTGTCACGAGTTCCCGGCCGATGCGCCGGCGGCGTTCTTCTCCGTGCATGCCCTGAAGGATCGGGATTTCCCGGCCAAGCTCGCGGCCTTCATCGCCAAGGGCAAGCCGGTGTTGCTCACTGATGGCCTGGCGGAGCAGTTGAAGGGCAAGGTCGATCTGGATGTTCCGGCCGTGCGAGTGCTGCCGGTGAAAGGCGATCCCAAGACGCTTTTGAGCCTGCCGCAGAGCGATCTGGATTCACTGCGATCCGTCCTGCTTCAGCCAATGAAAGTGTCCTTCCGCGCACCCAATCGCGTGGCGCTGTATGTCTTCCAGGATGGAAGCTGGGTGGTGGAAAACTTCAACGATTCGCCCATTTCGGCCGAGCTGAATGGCCAATCTCTGAGCATTCCCGCTCGCGATTGGCGACATCAATGGAAGTAGTCCGAGAGAGATCCGGGGGCGTCGCGAAGCGACGAACCCGGCGTGGAGAGCGGATCGGATTGCGCTTGATGAATTGCGGATCGCCCTCCCGCTTGCTTGTCACACTGCTCTACAGTAGTTTCGGATTCCGTGTAGCGGGCGCTCGCTACCACGTAGCACGGGCATCTTGCCCGTGCGTGATCGTGGCATTGGGCTCACTCGCCCATGCATTTAAGAAAAGCCCCGCGCAGCGGGGCGGTAAGCGGTTGCCCGATCGCTACACTGACTCAACAACCGCTTTAGCCCTCAGCACTGACGAAGCACTGAGCACAAAAAAGCCCACGAACCGCGGTTCGTGGGCTGTTCGTTATCCGTCGACTCGTACTCGTTTATTCCTTGGCCCGCTTGGCTTCCCAATCGAACTCGCGGTCCTGATCGCCCCATTTGGCCTGGATCTTGCCCTTGAGGGTGTCGCCATCGATCTGGCCCTGGAACTTCGTGGTGAAGCGGTTGCCGTTGCGTTCCCGGGTGACCTGGAACGAGACCTCCTTGCCATTGACCTTGCCCTCTTCGATGGCCGTCTCGTTGTTGTTGAACACGGAAACGCCGGTGAGCTTCTCGCCGTCCTGCTTGAGCTTCACGGCGAATTCCATGCTCGTCCCGTCCTGGCGAGCGATCGACCATGTCCAGGTGCCCGTGGCCGCCGCCTGCTCCCGCTTGGCTTCCCATTCGCGCGAGCGAGTTTGGCCGTTGAACTCGGTCTCAATGGTGCCCTTGATCGTGTCGGCCGTCAGTTTCCCTTTGTACTTGGAGATGAACTTCTGGTTGTTGAACTCGCGGGTGATCGTGAAGGTGACTTGGCCATCCTTGAGCTTCCCCTCTTCGATGGCCGTCTCCTGGTTGTTGCGTCCGACGAAAACGCCGGTCACCTTCTCGCCCTCCTGAGTGAGCTTGAGGGTGTTCTCCCGCGTCTGGTTATCGCGTGTGGTGGAGGTCCATTTCCACGTGCCGGTTGCCGAGAGTTGGTCTTTCTTCTCGGCCTTGGCGTCGGTTTTCTCCTGGGCAAAAGCCTGAGTCGCAAGGCCCAGTGCCAGCAATACGAGTGTCAACCACAGTCCCTGTCGCTTGATCATGTTAAGCCTCCCATGGGGCGAAGTGTTGAACAGAACGATACCAAACTCGTTCCTCGCTGGTTAATACCCGCGGGCAAATCCCGCGTTGGCGGCTTCATGGTTGCTGGCCCATTTTCCTCAGCTCATCGCCGGCCCAGAGGCAGTCGCGTGCCGCGGCCTTGCGGAACCACTCGATGGCTTGAACCCGGTCTTTGGCAACCCCCAGCCCGTCGCGGTACAAGGTTCCCAGGTAGGCCATCGCCAGGGCATGATCCAGTTCCGCAGCCTTGCCGAACCATTTGCGGGCCTCGGCGTAATCCACCGGGGTGCCTCGGCCGTAGAGATGCATGATTCCGAGCTGGGTCATCGCCTCTGGCACACCGAGCTCGGCCGCCTTGAAGTACCACGAGAGGCATTTCGAGTAATCCTGGCCGATGCCGGTTTCCTCGTCCCGCTCATACAGGTGGCCGAGGTTCAACATCCCCCCGACATCACCCAACTCCGCCGCCTGACGCAAGAGCCTCAGGCCCTCGTTGGTATTGCGGCTGAGCGTCTCCCGCCCATAGATGTAGGTCAGGCCGAGGCAAACCATCGCGCGGGTCGAGCCGCCGTCGATCGCCCGGCGGAGCCATCGGACTTCCTCCTCGGGGTTGCAGCCAATACCCTTGCCAAGCCGAATCATCTCGGCCAAGTAGTACATCCCCGCGACATTGCCGCGATCGGCCGCCTTGCGATACCACTCCACCGCCTTCTCATCATCGTTGCCGCGATACAAATACCCGAACCCGACCATGCCCCCCGTGTCGTCACGATCGAGGGCTTTCTGAAACCAACGGCCGGCCTCCTTGTAGTCCTGGGCCACTCCATGTCCATCCACGTACAGGATCCCCAGGTGCACCATGCCGAGGGTGTTTCCCGCCTCGGCGGCTTCCCGGAAGCACCGCGCCGCTTCGGCGTGATCCACACGCACGCCCAACCCTTGCTCAAATCGTACCCCTCGCTTTACGAGCTCCATTGTCTCGTCGGCCGCTTGCGTGGTGGGCTCTATGCGTGCCCAAGTGTGAGCGGGTAACCCAAGGAGGTAGACGACAACGACAAAACCGATGACCGCCGACGCTGTTGGCTTACGGAACATGATCCTCCGCTGCTGGCACCGATTCGTCCCAGGCTTCTGGCAACAGCGTACCGTTTATCCGGTAATGCAAAAAGGGAATGGAGCTTGGCCATGGCAGATCTATCACGACGGCAGTTCCTGACTACAACTGCAGGTATCCCGGCTGCGAGATCTGCATGAACAAGGGTTGCGGGATGTCAAAACGCAGTGAGCTGGCTTGCGATCCGCAGATGGTCGTCGCATACTGCTGGACCTTGCAGACTTACCGGCTGCAGGCAATTGGCGGCGTGTTCAGATCTGTTGGTGCATGAGAGGAGCATCCGGTGGAAGTCATCGTTCAGAAGAAGTACGAGGAGATGTGCCGGGCGGCAGCTCGGGAAGTGGCCAATGTCCTGAATGCCAAGCCCAACGCGGTGCTGGGCCTGGCGACGGGTTCAACGCCGCTGGGGCTTTACCAGGAACTGGCCAAGATGTACGAGCGGCGGGAGCTGGATTTCTCGCACGTGACCACCTTCAACCTGGATGAATATGTGGGCCTGCCGATCTCGCATCGGCAGAGCTATTACCACTTCATGCATGAGAACTTCTTCCAGCATGTGAACATTCCCCCGCAGAACATCCACATTCCCTCGGGGACCACCAACAACTATCGCGCGTTCTGCGAATGGTATGAACGGCGGATCAAGGACTTCGGCGGCATCGACATGCAGATCCTGGGGATCGGCTCCGATGGGCACATCGGGTTCAACGAGCCGGGCAGCTCGCTCAGTTCACGCACGCGGCTGAAGACGTTGGCCAAGTCCACCATCGACGACAATGCCCGCTTCTTCGAGGATCGCAAGGACGTGCCGATCTATGCAATCACGATGGGCGTCGGCACGATCCTGGAGGCCAGGCGCATCATCCTGCTGGCCGATGGGGCGAAGAAGGCGGCGGCGATCGCGGCGGCGGTGGAGGGACCGGTGACGAGCATGATCA
>JBLNDH010000316.1:0-10698 GCA_050261455.1 Bacillota bacterium | reverse complement strand
GTCGGCAGTGTTGCTGGCGTCGCCCAGTTCCTTGCCGAAGCTTCCCGCCGTGGCGTAGCTGCTGAGGTTGGCGTTCCAGACGGCGTTGGCGACAGCCGTCGAACCGCCGTTGGCCATGGTCAAGACGGAGCAGAACGGCACATAGCCGGTGCCGACGACGTTGACGAGATTGGCTGGGGCGGTGCCGTTCCAGGCCCGCAGGTCGGCCGGCACGTTGCTGGTCTGACCGGTGTTGTTGAAGCTCTGCGTGCTGGAGAGGGAGAAGCCACTCTTATCCGTCAACGCGCGAGTGCCGCTGTAGAGCCATAGCTGCATGGGCGCATCGAGCGACATGCTGCCACAGCCCACCAGGGGCACGGTGTAGCTTCCGGCGGTGGTTGTGATGAGGTCGTTGCTGCCGAATTTCCACACGGCAGCCGGCAGATTGGCGGTCTGGCCCGTGTTGTTGTAGCTCTGCGTCGCCGCGAGGCTGAAGCCGGCCTTGTCCGTCAGCGAGCGGGTGGCTTGTGACCACACCGAGGCCGCCACGCCCCCGACCGCGGCGTTGAGATTGTCGTTGAGAAGCTTGGCGAAGCTGCCAGCCGTTCCACTGTAGGTCGTAACGGCCGTCTGCCACACGTTGGGCGCGATATCGCTCACGGCCGCCCGGCTCATCAGGTTGGTGTCAAGTCGTGAGATCCCGGCGGCGGTGGCATCCTGGAGATCGATGCCGGTCAGGACGATCTTGACCTCCTTGTCGATGCACCCGGTGATCTTGAAGCGGATGGTGACGGTATCGGTATTGGTGAGGGCCAGGTCGGGAACGCCGAACTGGTAGCCGCCGGGCATGTTGGCGGCGCTGATCTCCGCCCAGCCGGCGCTGACCCAGGAGCCGGAGGTCATCGCACCGCATGTGCCGCTGGCCGGACCGCTCGATCCGCGCTTGAGATAGCTGTAGGCAACCGAGGCGGCCGCAATGCCCGTTTTGCCCTGTCCCGTGGTGGCATCACGGATCGTGACCTCGATGATCTGCGACGCGGAGCCCTTCTTCAGCAGGAGATCGAATGACATCGAGGGGATAGACGGGAAATCCGTTCCCCACACGGTTCAGTCATCGATGACAATGATGTTGCCGCTATCGGCAATCGCCGTCGGGGCCAAAGGCGTGCCGAACGCATCGTAATCGAGGGACAGAAGCTCGCTGACGGTGGGCACGCCGCCGCTGACGCTCAGGTCATCCACCCAGGCGCTGTAGGTCGTGCCGCCGTAGGCATAAGCGTAGATGTCCACGCTGCCATCCTCGGTCGGCGTGAAGGTGATGGTCTTCTGCTCCCAGGTGTTGACCGCCCCCGAGCAGATCGAGCCGACGCCGGTGGAGCCGCCGCTGAACTTCACCGCCTCGGCCAGCGCCCACAATTCCGCGCTCAGCGAAGCCGTGTCGTTGCGGTAGAACCAGGCGCTGACGGTCACGGCCTGGTTCGCCTTCACGGCGATCGTGGCAATCCGCAGACGCAGGGGATAGCCGGAGCGGCGGTACGTGCTCGTGGGCGAGAGCTTCCAGCTTCGGCCTGTGCCTGAGTGTGTGGTGGTCGAGTCCGTCTCGATCTTCCCGCCGTCAGTGACAATCAGGTGATACCCCAGGGTGTTGTCGTGGTCGCGGGAGCGGACCATGTAGTCGTAGCCCTGGCTGGATGCGTAGAACTCGCTGGCCTCGTTGAGGGTGCAACGAATCATGGTCGGGCAGGCGGTGGGTCCGCCCTGGTACTGCACGCCATAGGCATTGCCGCGGGTGGTAATGTCCCAGGCTCGGGTGCCGAAGCCAAGGAAAAGGCCGGCGCTACTGGTGCCGCTGTTGGCGATGGTCGTTGGGCCGCGCAGATCGCCACCGCTCATGTAGACGCCGACGCCACCGTTGCCATAGGCCGCATCCAGGTAGACCTTGTTGTTGAGGGAGCCGGAATAGACGCCGTAGTTGGCGTTACCGTGAGCACCAACGATATCGGCGTAACAAGCGGCCGCGGAGACGTACACGCCGTACAGCGAACTGGAATGGGCGTGGATCTGGGTTGCCTGGCAGTCCGAGCTGCCCAGATAGATGCCATAGTTGCAGCGTACGCATCCGAAGTGGTCCACGTTGGTCCAGCTATATCCCAGGCGAAGGCCGTCAGGCAGCCCGTTCACCCCGTCCACCCAGGTTTCGTCTGTCCGCGTGGACATATCCGTACGGTTCCATCCAAAGGAGTACGTGGCCGGCGAGCCCTGAGCACCGCTTTCCTGGATTGAACACAGGTAGACGCTGGTGGTGGAAGCGACGTTGGGGATGACCGGGTTGCGAATCCAGAGGGTCACGGTCTGGGTCGAGCCCCCGTATTTGAGGACCGTGCTGGCTGCACAATCCACCTTCTGGTCCAAGACGACGCTGGTGCCCGAGATGCATTTGATGGGATACCAGGACTCACTGCCGTTGCCGCCTGACACGCCGGTGCTGTTGGGCATCCCGATCAGGCTGTTGAGCGTCAGCACGTTGGTTCCGCCCATCGTGCTGACCATGATGTTGTCCAACCAGATCGTCACGGCGGCGGTGGTCGAAAGATCCATGTCGCAATAGAGGGCGATCGACCCGATACTCGAACCCAGGCCCGCCCCGAAATCCACGGTTACCGCGTGCCAGTGCCCGGCACCGGGGATGCCCTGGTTGCCGTTCTGCGTCGATTTGACGGTGATCGGGATGGTGTTGACCGTGGTGTTGCCCAGGGTATCCGAGCAGAGCCGCAGGGAGACCTGTCCGTTGGCCAGCGCCGTGTCGCTGCGCACCCAGAAGGTCACGAAGCGGAACGAGGAGAGGTTCTGAGTCGAGGGCAGCGCGACGTAAGCCACCTTGCCCGTGGTGAAGGTCGAGCTGATGGTGAACTTGCAGGAATACGATCCCTGCTTGACGTAGGTGCTGTCGGCAACACAGGTGGCGTTGGTGCTGGCGGTCCAGGCCGTCTCGCAGGTGGACAGGTCGTAGGTGAGCGCCTGCGAGAGCGTCACCACGGCGCTATCTTGCGCCCACGTCGCAGTCCCGATGGAGAACGGCGGCGGCGAGGCCATCACCCGGATCGTGTCCCCAGGTGCCACCCGAGCGGCCGTCGCACCGTTGAGAAACGTCTTCCAGCGCGTGGCGAAGGTCAGCCCGTCGTTGGCGTCGTTCCCGTTCTCCAGGTCCATGAAGAAGGTGGTCATTGTGGCTGCTTGTCCTTCAGCTTGGCCAGTTCGTCCTTGAGGCTCTTGTTCTCATCCTCCAGGGCCGCCTTGAGGACCTTCAGGACCGCGATCTCCAGCCTGATGCGCTCCAGGTCCGGCGGATCGTCCGGCTGGTTCAGCATGGACAGGAGATCGGTGACGACTGCCCTGACGGCGGCGGCATCGGGCACGGCATCGAACTTCAGGTGCTCACAGCGCTGGTCCTGGCCATCGGTGAGCAGGATGCGCACCCGGACCTTGCCTGCACCGTCCGTGTACCGGTCGATGATCCTGTCGAAGGTCCAGCTCATGGCCTATCCCACCACGCTCTTGCAGGTCGGGCAGTACGCCGGCTTCTCGAAGATCACCTGGGGATTGGGCGAGATGCCGTCAATCGCGGCGTTGGCGATCCAGCAGCCCGGCGAGTTGCGGATCGCGATGGGGCCGATGCTGTTGGCGTTACCCTGAACAATGAGCTTGAGGTTCGGGCAGTTCTCGATCAGCACGCTGCCCACGGTACCGCAGCGCATGTCGATCATCGGCGTCTTGGCCGCGACGGTGACGATGTTGCGCAGGATAATGTGGCGGAAGCTGCCATTGGTGATGAACAGCGACATGATCCCCTGGTCCCAGCCGCCTTCGCAGTACAGGTTCTCCACCAGCAGATCGCCGGGGTTCTTCTGCCAGCCGTCGATGAACAGGTGATCGGTGTGTGCGGCCACGTTGCGCGTCAGGTCCTCGGTGTGGACATTGCGCACGACCATGCTGTTCCATTCGATCCACTGGTTGTTGATGAGCCATGCGGGCGTAAGCTTGATCGCCGGCTGGTTGGGCACATGGCTCATGAACAGGCTCTCGCACACAAAGTCGAGGCCCGCATCGGTGGCCACCATGGGGCGCCTGCGGCAGGTGATCTGCCGGCCGGCGGCGATGAGCCGTCCATCAATGATCGTGTTGAACATTGGCCGCTCCTTACGCCGCCAGCACGGTCACGGCCAGGCCCAGCCCCATCTTCAGGGCCTTGGCCACGGCGTCGAAGGCCGCCTGGCGCATGATCTGTTCCGCCTGGATCGCCTTGGTCACGGAGAGGTTGTCCAGAGTGGCCAGGGCGGCGTCGCGCTGGAGCGTGAGCAGGCCTTTGTCGGTGTCCGTGGCGCCGGGCAGGTGGATGGCGACGTAGGCCAGCTTCTGGGCGGCGTGTTCCATCAGGGCGATCTCGCCGGGCGCGAGGTTCATCTCGCTGACCTTCTTGAGGAAGTCGGCGGCGATCTCGACGCCGAGTTCCTTGATCTGGTTCTGAATGTCCGGCATGGCCGGCTCCTTTCAGGCACGTTGGCCAGGTTGCGGAACTACTGGGCATGTTCAGCGGCCTTGAGGCGCATCTCCCAGGACGAGAGCACGTCGTCCACGGAGTCCTTCAGCTCGGGATGGTCCTTGGTGGTGATGTTGAGCATCGGCTCCACTGCCGTCTTGGTAGCGCGGTCCGCCTGGATGTAGGTGGTGGACGGCTTGACGCTCTGGCAGCCGAACAGGAGGCCCAAACACGCAATGACGAGCAGCTTTCTCATGGCTTCTTCTCTCCGCTGTCCCCCTCGCCAGGAAGCCCCGCCTCGCCGGCCTTCTGCTTCACCACGGCGATGGCGATGCTCCCGAAGTAATCCATCAGGGTTGGGCCGACCCAGCCTGCCAAGCCCACGAGGGCCAGCACCGTGTCGATGTGGCTCTCGCCCATCCACCGCAATAGCGCCGTGCCGACGATGAAGCCGGTGAAGCCCGATGCGAACGCCTGGGCGAAGACATCGAGCCAGCGCGTGGTGGGCTTGCGGTACAGCAGCCCCTTGGCCGCGCCGCCGAAGAAGGCGATGAGGAAGAACCACAGCAGGATGCGCCCACCCTCGGGCAGCGATTCGAGGAACTTCCTCATGTGGACTCCGGTAAAGACGATCCCATGCGATTCAGGGGGATAGACGCAGATTCGGTTCCACCAAAGGGAATCGCTTACGCGGAGAGATGTTCTGGCCCGACGACGGCTGCGATAGCCTCGGCCAGCCGCTCAGGGCTGGTGGGCTTGGTGAGATGAGCTGCGAAGCCGGCCTCGTGGCTGCTCTGGATGTCCTGCTCCATTCCGAATCCGCTGAGCGCGATGCCGGGAATGCGCTGCCCCCTCGCTCGCAGTTGGCGCATCAGATCCAGCCCGTTTCCATCAGGCAAGCCGAGATCGCTGATAAGCAGGTCAAAGGTGCCCTTGCCCGCCATGTCCAGCGCTGTTGCGAGAGCGCCGGCCCTCTGCACCTCGTGCCCATCCGCGGCCAATAGGCGCGACATGATCCGAGCTGTATCGCCATGGTCTTCCACCAGCAGGATGCGCAGTGGTCGGACACGGGGTGGAGCAGAAGCCGGGAACTGCTCCGGTACGACGGCAGGAGCGATCAGTGGGAGCCGAACGCGAAATACAGCCCCCTGGCCTTTGCCCTCGCTGTGTGCCTCGATCGTTCCCCCATGCAGTTCCACCAGCGCCTTGCTGATCGTCAGCCCCAATCCCAGCCCGCCAAACTGCCGTGTAATGGAGCGCTCCGCCTGCTCGAACGGGTCGAATAGCCGCGGCAGCATCTCGGGATCGATGCCGATCCCGCTGTCGTTGACTTCGGCGACCACATGATCATCCTCGCGGCCGAAGCGAATGCCCACGCATCCCTCTTTGGGCGTGAACTTGATGGCATTCCGCAGCAGGTTCCAAAAGACCTGCTGGAGCCGCGATGGATCAGCCTGTACCCAGTACGGCCTTGGCCCCCAATCCACACCGAAATGCAGACCCCTCGCCTCGATGTCCGGCCTGCAGACTTCAATGGCCCGCTCGACAACCGTGCAGAGCCTTATGGGTGCTTTGGCCAGCTCGATCTTGCCGCGGGCAATGCGCGTCATGTCCAGCAGATCGTCGATGAGCTGCGTTTCCAGTTGCGTGTTGCGCTCGATCATCGTCAGGGCATCCTGCCCGGCTTCGTCGAGATGCAACTGCCGCCGAAGCAGCGACACGGCGGCGACAATGGGCGTGAGGGGATTGCGCAGTTCGTGGCTCAGCACCGCCAGAAAGTGGTCCTTGGCACGGCTGGCCTCCTCCGCCTCAGCTTTGGCCCTTTCCGCTGCGTCTCGGCCTGAGCGTGCCCGTCCGCCAACCCATGCGATGACACAACCTGTCGCCAAGTACGTTATCAGGCGTGTGATCGCGACGGGGTTACCGATCAGTGTCGCCTCGGGGTACATGAACAACCACGTACCCGTGACCGCCCCCAGTGCGGTGGCAAACAACCCCGGTTTGAATCCGCCAAACACTCCGGCCAGCGCTATCGCAAGGTAGAAAGTAATGTACGGGGAATTTGGCCCCATCCACGGGTCGATCAGAAAGCGCACCAACACCATGGCGGCTGTGCCCGCCACGGCCACCGTGTAACCGTATGCTGGCGAGCTGAGCCATCCGTTGAGTGCTCGCCGCCAGCCCGCGTTCTCAATCGGCATAGGCTTGATCTGCGCTTGATCTACCGCATGAGCATGACGCAACAACTATGCCTTGGTCGCAAGCCACAACACGGATGAGAGTGGCGGCATGACCGGTTGTGATTGTCCGCCAGCTTGGAAGGTCAGTAGAATCGGCCATTGGCGAAGAAGCGGCCAGCGTAAGCCTGGACTACTTCCGTGTGATAGAACCCGCTGTCATCGATCCGCACGATGCCAAAGCCGTTGCTCCACTTGATCCGCTGGGGGCGGGGCATGTACGCGAAGCCCTTGGACTCGATGTCGCAGGTGCAGCCGACGTTGAAACTGGCGGTCTTGCCCAGGTAGTGCGTCTGCATCCGATGGGTGTGGCCGAACATGATCGAGCCCTGGAACTCATCCAGATGCTTGGCCGCAGCGTACTTGTTGCACCAGAGGCCGTGGCTGATCTCCAGGTGCTCGCCCAGCGTCACCACGTCATCCTGCCAGTTCTCGTAGACGGCGTAACCCCGCTCGCGCAGTTGCAGGGCTTGGGTAGGTGAGAGCAGCGCCGAGCCATACTTGCCCCGGTCGCCTTTCTTCAGCTCGCGGAAGTACCGGTCCTCGTGGTTGCCATAGAGGTAGTGCTTCTTCGCTCCCCTGGGCAGGGCCAGGTCGATCTCGTCCAGAAGCTCATTGCCGGCCTGGTACTCCGCGTCGAGTGTCACATCCTTGAGCTGGTACACCGAGTCCGCGGCGTACTTGCTCAGGCTGAACAGGTCGAGGAAGTCACCGGCCAGGACCAGCCCATCGGGCTTGAGGTCCACAATCAGCCGGCAGACCTTCTGGAACAGCGGCCGGCTGTGGAACGGCACGTGCGAATCGGAGATGACGATCCAAGTCTGGAACCGGCGGGCGGTACGACGTGCCATTCACTTCCTCCAATCGTGCGGCGGGGAGTTGAACCCCGCGACTGTGATCGCCCTCGCGAGCGGGCGAAAACCGCTTTGCCGTTAAGCTACGCACGACGCGGGTGCCGAATCGGGAAGGTCGCTCGTGAGCGGCCCTGTCACCCGCAACCGGAGTGCATGAAACTCCGGGGTCCGTCCACAGGTGGGGTTAGAACGGGATGTCGTCGTCGTTCTTCTTCGCGGGCTTGGCCACGGACTTGCCGGCCGCGCGAGGCTCATCCCCGCCCTCGCTCTTGCCGCCCTCGGGGCCGCCGAGAAGCTGGAAGTTCTCGACCACGATGCTGATCTTGCTGCGCTTGCTGCCGTCCTTCTTGTCCTCCCACTGATCCAGCTTCAGCCGGCCTTCGACGAAGAGCGGTTTGCCCTTGGCGCAATACTTCTCGATGATCTCGGCCGGCTTGCCGAAGGCGGTGCAGTCCACGAACAGCACCTCCTCCTTCTGCTCGCCATCGCCGGTCTTGAACTTGCGGTTGCAGGCCAGCCCGAACTCGGCCACGGTGGTGCCGCCGCCGATGGTCTTGGTCTGCACGTCACGGGTCAGGTTCCCCATCAGCAGCACACGGTTGAAACTCGCCACAGTACGTCTCCTATTCGAGGACGCTCTTCAGTTCCTTCACGCCCAGCGACCGCACCACGTCCTCGAAGTGGCAGCCGAAGGGGTTTTCAGCCAGGGGCCACGACAACCCCATGATCTCTGGTTTCTTCAGGCCAATCGCCCGCTCATTGATGAGAAAGCTGGTTCGATTGACCTCGGCCACGATCTCGGGACTGCCCAGCGCCGCGACGGCCATCTCCACCGCCTCTCCGGCATTGGGCTCCTTGCCCGCTCCCATGCCGCTGCTCGATCCGGCGGCCGCCTGCTGGATCACGTCCGTCAGTTCCAAGGCATCGATCGTCGGCTCATCGAGGTTCATCATGTATTTGAGGAACCACTGAATCGACGGGACACGACCGGTGGAGGCGAAGGCTTTGGCCAGGAACTGAACGGTGTTGGCATGGGCGACCATGACCTGGGCGCGGATCAGTTCGTCCCGCGTGCCCAAGGCCGGCGGGATGATGGTGTAGCGCACCGCCCGTGGGTCGATGCCGCGCAGGATCATCTCGATCCAGTACAGGTGGTTCAGGCCGCGGATGAACTGCATCTGCATCCGCCGGCCCTTGCGGGCAAAGACGATGTGCAGGTCTGTCACCACCGACCGCATCGTGTCCGCCTCATACCCCAGGTGCGCCTTGGGCGGACCCAGGCCGCTGAGCCACTTGTTGAAGAAGTGGTCGAAGTCGGCGGTGATGCCGATATTGGCATCGCCTTCGATGGGCGCCACATCCGCCGGGGAGTCCTTGTCACGCTTGGCGACGATGAAGTCCTCGTCGGCCGGCATGTTGATCCGCTGCATCTGGAAGTTCTTGTTGCCATCGACGGTGCGTACCTTCCGATTGGCCTTGCGGTACTCGCCCTTGGCCTTCTGGATCTCCTGCTCGCTGGCCAGGTGGCCCACGTCCAGCACGTGCTTCATGCGCAAGGGAGCGCGTTCAAGGCGCCGGATGACCATGGCCGCTTCCATTGCCTCAAGCTGGATGTAGGCCCGCAGGCAGCTCTCGAAGATCGAGCGGCCGTACAGGTCGGCTCGGCTCTTGCGATTGGAGAACTGCACCACCTTCCACAGGGGCCAGGAGGCGACCAGCTTGTTCTGCAAGCTCGGGAGGATCTGGGCGTAGGTGTCGGCCGGGTCCACCGAGCCGTCCTGCTGCTGCTTCACCCATAGGGTCTTGACCGGCATGTTCACCAGCCGGGCCAGACCCAGGGAGCCATTGTCTTGGCGGTGCAGGCCCACCTGCTCGAACTGATCGCCGTACTTGGCCATGTCCCGCACGACCATGAGCTTCTGCTCATCGGGCAGGATGTGGGTGTTGATCTTGTCGGCGATGTCGGCCATCGCCTTCTTGAGGCGCTTGCCGTCGCCCTCCACCTCCGGCTCGAAGGCATGTCGCCGTCGCCCCTCATCCCCCACGCCGCCGGTGCAGACGATGTCCGCCCATGCATCCAGGGCACTGGCCGCCTCGGGGCGGGTGGTGTCGATGGTCTCGTACTGGCTATAGCGCTCCAGCCGGCCGCCGGCGCTCTGGGCGAGGATGGTCTGGTTGTACCAGTCCCGCTCGATGGGGCTGATCTCGGCCGGGAACCCGGTGACCGTCCCATCGGTTCCCAGGAGCTTCACCCAGGTATTGAGCACGATGGGCGGGAGGGACTGGTCATTGCCATCGCGGAAGGCACGCAGGTCGCGGACGGAGATGCCGTGTTCCTTGGCCACCGCTTGGACGGTGTGGGGATTGCGCCTGTCCTCGGGGTCATCCCGCAGGGCGTTGAGGTAGGTTCGGACGATGCCGATCTTCCGCTTGTCCGGTTTGCTGGTGGCCATCTCGGGGGATAGACGGGTTTTCGGTGTCCACCAGCTTCCAGCCCTTCCGCCGAACGTAGGCGATCACCCATTCGACGGTTCGGCCCTCCATGTAGCGAAGGACCGGCGCGGCGCGATGCACGCGGCCGTCTCGGCCCACAGCGCTGGCCTAGAAGTGCGGTGCGTCGATGATGAGCAGGGTCTTGGTCATGCCGCAGCCGGCGCGGTCGGTGGGTGGGTAATGGGGCGATGACCTTGCCCAGGGAGCCGGGGGAACACCTGCGTGAACAACCGCAACACTGCCTGAACGGCTGCAGTGGAACCCCCGTGCATGCTGGTGTCCTATGCGCCGAGCTGTCGCAGATGCGGATCATTCTCCAGCCCGCATTCGCGCCACAGGTAGTCCATTGCTTTCTGAATCGCCTTGCCTGCCTCAACCGTGCTGCCGAAGTGCAGGTCGCCATCTAAGAGCAGAGGGTCTGCAGCAATGCTATCCTGCTCGATTGCACGAAGGCTGCTGTAGTCATACTTGGAGTATTCCGGCAGTAGCAGAAACCGGTTTACCTTGTGCAGCGACAGCGTCATGAAGAGCGGTCCCGCGATCTTCAGTCGTGCTCGAAGCAGGCGACAGTACCACCTGACTCGCTCGAACAACTCTC
>JBLNDH010000315.1:0-5903 GCA_050261455.1 Bacillota bacterium | reverse complement strand
GCTTCGTCCAGGAAGTGGAGGAAGAGCTGGTCGGTGGGCGTCCATTGCCAGGTCATCGGGTCATCGGTCTCGCCGATGAGCTGGTCGATGTCGCCTTTGAAGCCGAAGTGATCGTCCACGTGGCGGTGGTCGAGGGTGTCGTACTTGTGGTAATCGTCGGCTTTGAAGATGGGGGTGAGGTAGATTGCATTGACGCCGAGTCTGCGCAGGTAGGGGAGTTGCTGGAGGATGCCCTGGAGGTCGCCGCCGAAGCGTCGGCGCCAGACGTCGCGATAGAACTGGCCGGTCTCGCCGGGGAGGGTGGAGTACCATCGGCTCTGCCAACGGTGGGTGCCGGGCGGATCGTTGGACGGATCGCCATTGCGGAACCGCTCGGGGAAGATCTGGTACCAAATGGCCTGCTTGGCCCAATCGGGCGTCTGAAAGGTTGGGCTCATCCCAGAGGTATACGCTGGAAGAGGGGTTGTGTTCGGCTGTTGGCGAGGATGGAGCCGGGGCGATGCTGGCGTGTGAGGTTATGCCTTGCGGGATTTCCGCCGGCTCACCAAAATGCTCGGCGAACGATGTTTTAACCAAGGGTATATGGACGAAATCGGTTCGGCAGACAGTACGAACGAGTTCGAAGACGCAGGGACGCCGGCTGTACCGGAATCGCGGGGGGCGTTTGGGTCCACGTTCTGGTTGACGTTGTGGATGGCTCTTGCCTTGGTTGGCTGCAAGGTAATTCATGCGCAGCTTCCGGGCGGGTGGTCGTGGCCGTGGCTGAAATGGTACGGGCAGAACCTGCTCATCGTTTCGCACGCGGATGTGCTGTATGCAATCGTTGTCGGACTGATTGGGCAGGGGGCGCTGCTTGCGGTTCGGCGCTGGCGGTGGGTCCAGATGGCTGTGTGGTTCCTGATCGCGTTCTACTGTGCCGTGAGCGTGTTGTACGGGGTGATCAGCGTGCAGATTTTCTGGTTTCTGCGGATGCCGCTGACGTACCCGCTGATTTACCTGTCCGGCGACATGAAGAACATGCAGTCGTCGGTGGGCGCGTTTTTGACGCCACGCCTGGCGACGGCCCTGATCGGACTGCCGGTGACGTACATCGTGTTGGTATGGCTGACGGCGCGGATTCAATTGCCGCAGACTCGGCGGGCACGCGGGGTGATGGCGCTGGCCATGGCGGGCATTCTGGCCGGGGCTTTCTTCGCTCATCGCGAAGCGGTGGGGGCCTGGCGTACCCAGCACGACGACCGCCGCATTGCCGAGAGCCCGCATTACGTGCTGTTGGCGTCCTGTGTGACGGAAACGCTGGGCGGCCAGGGGGTCTACTTCAAAGAGAGCTTCCCGGCCGAGGATCAGAAGGATTTCCTGGTGGTTGACGAGCGTCCCGGGGGCGCACCGCCGACACCCATGCTTCGCCGCGGTCCCCGGAATGTCATTGTGTATGTGCTTGAGTCGGTGGCCACGCAGCAGTTGAGCCTCTATGGAAGCCCATTCAAGACCACTCCGCGGCTGGAGGCCGAGGTGGGGAATTGCCTTATCTTCGACAACTTCTACGCCCATTTCACCAACAGCGCCAATGCGGTGGTCTCGATCCTGCTATCGACGTACCCGCCGCTGACATGGCGGGAGTACACGGTCGAAAGGCCGGATTTGCCTGGTGTGACCGTCGCCAACATCGTCAAACCCCTGGGGTATCGCACGGCTTGGATCTCCGCCGGGGATAACCAGTTCTCCAACGTTCGCGGCTTTCTGCAGCATCGCGGTTTCGACGATATCCTGGACTATCGGGATGCAAGCGGGCCCAAGGTCTTTTCGTGGGGAGTGGAGGATCGCTGCCATGTGGACGATCTGCTCCACTGGATTGATCGGGACCGCGGCAAGCCGTTTTTCCTGGTCTCGTGGAACACGGGGACCCACAATCCTTACTATGTTCCCACAGACAAGCCGGCGATCGATTTCCTTAAGGACAACGCGCCACCCATAACGGGGGCTGGCGGCTTCCAGTTGGATCGTTATCTCAATGCCGTGCACGAGGCAGATGCTCAGATTGGCCGGCTGCTGGATGGCCTGCGGCAACGCAATCTGGCCGATGACACCGTCGTCGTCCTTGTGGGCGATCATGGGGAGGATTTCGGCTATCCGCACAACAGTTGGGGGCACAGCGGCAAGGTCTACCAAGAGGATGTGAATGTGCCCTTCATCCTGTGGAATCCGGTCCTGTTCAAAGGGGCGGCGCGATCGAAGGTGCTCGGGGCGCACCTGGATCTGAGTCCGACGGTGCTCGACTTGTTGAATATTCCCTGTCCGCCCAAGTGGCAGGGGCGGAGCATGTTCGATCCATCCCGGCCGCCGCGGGCGTATTTCTATGGGGCGATGGAAGACCTGCTGATCGGGATGCGTGAGCAGAATTACAAGTATATCTTCAATGCCACCATGGGCATGGAAGAGCTTTATGACTTGGCGGCCGATCCGCAGGAGCAAACGAACACTGCCGCTCAGCACCGAGAGCTTGCCCGGCGGCTTCGCCAGCGGCTGGGGGCGTGGGTGGATTACCAGAAGCGGTATGTTGGGATGATGAATGGCTCCAACGCAGGATCGTCTTCGAATTGAGGATATTGGGTCCAATTGAGGATCGGGCCGAGGATAGTCTGGCTCGCCTGGCGGATGGAGATTGTTCTCGTGGGTGTTATTCTCCATGCACTGCCGTCAGGGCTTGGCATATAATCATTCAGCCGGGCGAGTTATGGCAAAGGGAGTGGGTGTTTTCTTCATGACCTGATTGAAGGAGATTGTCTGGGCCGAGGTCCAGTTTTCCTTCGTATAGGTATTTGTTCTGGCACCATTCCAAATCACGCTGTGGGTTTGGAGATACTACCTATCAAGCCTATCATTGAGTAAGATATAGAGACTCGATCTCAACTAGGCAGGAGTTCTGATGCCGACTGAAGCAACTGAAATCCACGACCTGGCCAACCGCGAATACAAGTGGGGCTGGGTGACTGATATCGAAGCTGACTCCGCGCCGCCGGGGCTTAATGAGGAGATCGTTCGCTTTATCTCCGCCAAGAAGAAAGAGCCCGATTGGCTGCTGGAGTGGCGGCTGCGGGCGTATCGCCATTGGGTTACCTTGCAGGAGCCGCACCATTGGGCGCACCTGAAGTATCCGCCCGTCGATTACCAGGGCCAGATCTACTTCTCGGCGCCGAAGGCTTCCAAAAAGCCTAAGAGCCTGGATGAGGTCGATCCGGAACTGCTCAAGACGTACGAAAAGCTCGGTGTGCCGCTGAGTGAGCGGGAACTGCTCGCGGGCGTGGCGGTGGACGCAGTGTTCGACAGCGTGTCGGTGGCCACCACCTTCCGCGAAAAGCTGGCGGAGTTGGGGATTGTCTTCTGTTCGTTCAGCGAAGCCGTGCAGAAGCATCCGGACCTGGTTCGCAAATACCTCGGCTCGGTGGTCCCCTATTCGGACAACTTCTTCGCCACGTTGAACGCGGCCGTTTTCTCGGATGGGTCCTTCTGCTATGTGCCCAAGGGCGTGCGTTGCCCGATGGAATTGAGCACGTATTTTCGCATCAACGCGGCCAAGACGGGGCAGTTCGAGCGCACGCTGCTGATTGCCGACGAGGGGGCTCAGGTGAGCTACCTCGAAGGGTGTACCGCGCCGATGCGGGATGAGAATCAGCTTCACGCGGCGGTGGTTGAGCTGGTGGCGCTGGATAATGCGACCATCAAGTACTCGACCGTGCAGAACTGGTATCCGGGCGATAAGGAAGGCAAAGGCGGGATTTACAACTTTGTGACCAAGCGCGGTGCGTGCCGGGGCGTCAACTCGAAGATCACCTGGACGCAGGTGGAGACGGGTTCGGCCATCACGTGGAAGTATCCCAGTTGTATCCTTCAAGGCGACAACTCGGTGGGCGAGTTCTACTCGGTGGCGCTGACCAACCATTACCAGCAGGCTGATACGGGCACGAAGATGATCCATATCGGCAAAAACACCAAGAGCACGATTGTCAGCAAGGGCATCTCGGCCGGTTTCGGGCAGAATGCCTATCGAGGGCTCGTGAAGATCCTGAAGAATGCGACCCACTCGCGCAATTACACCCAGTGCGACTCGCTGCTCCTGGGCGATAAGTGTGGCGCCCACACCTTCCCGTACGTTGAGGTGAAGAACACCAGTTCGCGGGCCGAGCATGAAGCCTCGACCTCCAAGATTGGCGAAGACCAGCTCTTTTATTGCAAGAGCCGGGGCATCAACCTGGAGGACTCAGTGAATATGATCGTCAACGGCTTCTGCAAGGAGGTCTTCCGCGAACTGCCGATGGAGTTCGCCGTCGAAGCGCAGAAACTGCTGGGCGTGAGTCTTGAAGGAAGTGTTGGATAATGAGTTGATAGTTGCTAGTGATTAACAACTGGCCACTATCAACTAACCGCTAACCCCTAATACCATGGCTCTACTTGAGATTAAGAATCTTCATGCTCGCGTCGCCGGGCCCGGTGGGCGCGAAATCCTCAAAGGCGTCAACCTCGCGGTGAATGAGGGCGAGGTTCACGCCATCATGGGGAAGAACGGCTCCGGCAAAAGCACACTGGCCCAGGTCTTGATGGGTCGGGAGACCTATGAAGTGACCGGTGGCGAAGTGCTGTACAAGGGGAAAAACCTCCTGGAGCTCTCGACCGATGAGCGCGCCTGTGAAGGGATCTTCCTGGCGTTCCAATATCCGGTGGAGATCCCCGGCGTGAGCACCAGCTACTTCCTCAAGGCGGCGGTCAACGCCGTTCGCAAGTATCACAGCCAGCCCGAGCTGGATGCCATGGATTTCCTGAAGCTGGTCAAGGAGAAGATGGCCCTCCTGAAGATGGACCAGAGCTTCATGAACCGGGCGATCAACGAGGGGTTTTCCGGCGGCGAGAAGAAGCGTAATGAGATCTTCCAGATGGCGATGCTCAATCCCAAGCTGGCGCTGATGGACGAGACCGACTCGGGCTTGGACATCGACGCGCTGAAGGTGGTCGCCCATGGCGCCAATTCGCTGCGCGGGCCGGACCGGGGCGTCATCGTCGTGACGCACTACCAGCGGCTGCTGAACTATATCCAGCCCGATGTTGTGCATGTGATGCTGAATGGCCGAATCGTCAAGTCCGGCGACAAGGATCTGGCGCTGGAGCTTGAGGCCCGCGGCTACGACTGGGTCGAGAAGGAAACGAAGGTTGCTTAGGGTTGGTCCTTGGTCCTTTGTTCCGTTGCCCTTCGCAGCGGTTGGCAGGATGGGACAGCCCGCAGAGAGCACAGGACAGCCGACAAAGGACGGATGACCGAGTACTAGAGAAAGTTTCCGTTTGGGGTGTGTCTTTGGCTCCGAATCCTCACCCCAGCCCTTTCCCGGAGTACCGGGAGAGGGGGAAAGAACGAAATTGCCCATGACTCAGCTTCTGGAAGAAAAGAATGTCCACCCCTCGAACTTCACGAGCTTCGCGAAGCAGGTGAGCTCGCCGCTGCCTTGGCTGGGCAAGCTCCGCCAGGCGGGCATTGCTCGTTTTGAGCAGGTGGGCTTCCCCAACACGAAGGAAGAGGAGTGGCGATTCACGAACGTTGCCCCCATTGCCCGTACTGCGTTCAAGCTTGCGCCGCATGCGGAGTCGCCCGTGGCGGCGGAGCTGACCGCTGATTACGCGCTGGGTCGCGATGCGGCGGCGGAGATCGTGATCGTCAACGGACACTTTTCGGCCTGCCTGTCCAAGCTTGGCAAGTTGCCCCCGGGGGTGACGGTGACGAGCCTGGCCGAAGCCCTGAAGAAGACGCCTGCGCTGGTGGAGCCGAGTCTGGGACGCTGCGCCAAGATCGACAAGGACCCGTTTGTGGCGCTGAACACCGGCTTTGTCCGCGATGGGGCGTTTGTCCACTTTGCCAA
>JBLNDH010000314.1:0-2825 GCA_050261455.1 Bacillota bacterium | reverse complement strand
ACCGCTTCGCCCGACAACACCAAGGCATGCCCGCCCAACTCGCCGAGCAGATCTCCCTGGCCTATCAGCAATTGGGCGGCGGCTCCGTCGCCGTCCGCTCTTCCGCCACCGCCGAAGACCTCTCCGAAGCCTCCATGGCCGGCCAGTACGAAACCTTCCTCGATATCGTCGGCGAGCAATCCCTCCTCGATGCCATTCATAAGTGCTGGGCCAGCCTCGACACTCCGCGTACCCGGACCTACTTGGCCGAGCATGGCATCGAGCTTTCCCAGGTCGCCATGGCCGTCGTCGTCCAAAAGCTGGTCCCCGCAGAAGTTGCCGGCGTCCTGTTCTGTGCCAACCCGCGCACCGGCTCCCGCAACGAAATGCTCATCGAGGCCAGTTGGGGCCTCGGCGAAGCCGTCGTCTCCGGCCGCGTGCAACCGGACGTCTTAAAGATCGACACTGCCACCGGCCAGGTCCTCCTTAGCCGCATTGCCGACAAACAGTTATGCATCCGTCCCGGCGATCACGCCGAGCGACCCGTGGACGAGTCATTGCGCACCATTCCCTGCCTGCACGATGCGGATGTAACCAAGCTGTGGGAACTAGGACGTCAGGCCACCGAGCATTTTGGCGCACCCCAAGACATCGAATGGGCTTTGCACCAGGGCCAGCTGTTCCTGCTCCAATCCCGCCCGATCACAACCCTCGCCGGGGCCGAGGCCTATGAACATGTGCTGCAATCCACCCGCCAGCATCTGCTCCAGCTCATCGACCATGGTCATGGCCCCTGGGTCCTCCACAACATTGCCGAGACGCTGCCCCATCCCACTCCGCTGACCTGGAGCGTCATTCAGCGATTCATGTCCGGCACCGGCGGCTTCGGCGCCATGTACAAGCGGGCCGGCTTTGAACCCTCGCCCAAAGTCGCCGCCGAGGGATTCCTCCACCGCCTCGCCGGTAAAGTCTACATGGACCTGTCTTTAGCCGCGGAGATGTTCTTCGCCGACTATCCCTACCAGTACGACCTGGACGAATTGCGGCAAAACCCCGATGCCGCCCAATCTCCGCCAACCCTCCCCGCCGGCTCCCTCGGCGCCCGCGCCGCTGTCGGCCGGCGCATCGCCCGCATCAACCGCAATCTCCACGACTTAGCGCAGAATCTGGACCGCCAACTGCGTCAGGAAACCATCCCCTCCTTCGAAGCCTGGTGCCGCCAGGAAAAGCAGCGGAACCTGTCGGCCCTTCTGCCCGAACAGCTCATCCCTCTCTGGCAGGAGCGCCAGCGCCGCGTGATGGACGAATTCGCGCCGCAGTCGCTTCTGCCCAGCCTGATCCTGGCGATGGCGCTGGCGGACCTCCGCGCCTTTCTCAATGAGCAATTCTGGGACGACGAGCCCGACGCCCTGGCCGCCATGCTCTCCTCCGGCCACGCGCCGGACAAAACCGTCACCGCCAACGCCCAGCTTCGCGAAGTGTCGATGGGAACCCGCCGCTTGGAGGATTGGCTGGCGGACTATGGCCATCGCGCTCCCGATGAATTCGACTTGGCGACGCCCCGCTGGCGTGATCGTCCCGACGAGCTCCTGGCGATGGCGCATCGGTTGAAGGACGGGGCCGATCCGTTGCGTCTGCACGAAGAGCGTCAGCAGCGAACTCACGAGAAGCTCGAGCAGCTCCGTAGCCAACTGAGTGCCCGTGATCGCAAGGAGCTCGATGCTCGGCTGGACCTGGTCTGGCGCTATCTGCCCTTCCGCGAAGACGGCAAGTATTACCTGATGCTCGGCTACGACCTGCTGCGCGATGTGGCATTGGAAGCGGGCCGGCGGTTGGGTATTGACGAGGATGTCTTCCAACTCTCGTTGGAAGAGTTGCATGTCGCCTTGAACGTCCGGGCCAATCAACAACACCTGATCGATGAGCGCAAGGCCGCCTACGAGGCCGAACGCCGCGTTGCCTTGCCGCGGATCATCGATCGCGAATCGCTCCAGACACTTGGCGAAGCGCCCGCCATTCACCCGGCCGGCAGCCATCCCGCCTATCCCGTCTCGACCGGCTCCGCGACCGGCCCGGCTCGCGTCGTCCGCTCGCCGAAGGAAGCGGGAGACCTGGGCAGCAACTACATCCTTGTGTGCCCCTCCACCGATCCGGGCTGGACGCCGCTCTTCGTGAATGCCGCGGGCCTGATCCTGGAGTGTGGCGGCACGCTCTCGCATGGCGCGGTGATTGCCCGCGAAATGAACATCCCCGCCGTGGTCCTCGCTGGCGCCACCGAACTGTTCAAGGATGGCGAAATCATCAGCGTCGATGGCCGCAATGGGCTGGTCACCCGCCCAACCGAAAGCACAAGTACCTCCGACAGCGGCGAGGCAGCAAATCCCGACGATGTCCAGATTCCCCGTGCATGGGTGCCGCCGGCGCCTGGCCGCAAGGAACGCGCCGGTGCCCGGCTGCGTAACCTCACCGGTTTGATCTGGGGTGTTTACCTGATTGCCGCATATACCCTGCCGGCCAATTGGGTATGGCAACCCTCCCTCCGGGGGTTGGACTGGATGTTTTGGCCGATGGTTCGCGCCCTCGGCAAGCCCGCGACCGTCGCGATCGTTTCCGCCAGCCTGGCAGCGCTGACAATGATCGTTCAAAAGTGGCTGACGGATAACGGTCGTCTTCTCGAAGCCAAACGCCGCGCTCGCCTGCTGCTGAAGGAAGCCGCGCAATTACCCAAACGCTGCAAACGCCGGTATGCGATGGAAGACCTCGCCGCTGCGGTGCAGATGCGCGTGGCGCTGGCGGCATTCGTTCCCCTGGCGGTGCTGCTGGGGCCCATGGTCATGACCTTCGCC
>JBLNDH010000313.1:0-8986 GCA_050261455.1 Bacillota bacterium | reverse complement strand
TGGGCGTCGCCGCCCCAGAGCTGGTTCTTTTGGCCATTGAAGGCGGGGACCATGATGACGCCGGTGGACCCGACTTCGCCGGCCTTATCGAGGATGCGTTTGGCGTTATCGACGGCGCGGCGCTGCTGGGCGGTATCGGCGACGATGTAGGGGCCGTCGGCGGCGCAGATGGCGCTGACCTTGAGCTTGGAGTTCTTGAGGACTTCGTTGACTTCCTTGGGATTGAAGCCGGCGCCAAGTTCGATGGCGGCGGCGCCCCATTTTTCGAGGAGGGCGACCTTTTCGGCGAAGTTCTTGCCGGGGCAGACGCCTTCCTGGCTGCTAAGTTTGAGGACGGCCTTCTTGGGTGCGGCGGATTCCTGGGCCGAGGCAGGGCGAGTGAGCGAGCCGAGGCACGCGATGGTGCCGGCGGCGACGATTGAGTTCTTCAGAAAATCGCGGCGATCCATAGCTCTTTACTCCGAAATGTACCGGATGTGCTCCAAGTTTGGTGCGAAGCACCTCCACCAGTGCAGCCCGCTGATCCGATAGAACGGGCGTCTGTAATGAGTTACCACGCATTATCGTGAACGTTTAGTGGCAGGCAAGAACGGGGGGAGGCTTCCCGAGGGCAAATCTTCCCAGGGATAAATCCCTGGGCTTGGAGACATGGGGGCGTGCAGGGCGGAAGAGGAGAGGATTGGGGGTAGCGAGGGGTGGGGGTGGTGGTAGACTGGCGAGATGCCGTGCTTGCTGGGATGTCTGGCGCTGTTGATGCCACGGGTGGTTCTCGTGCTGGTGTGGCTGTTCAGTGGCTATCTCGGTAGGGCATATCACACGGTCCTCTGGCCGGTGTTGGGATTCTTCTTTCTGCCGCTGACGACGCTGGCGTATGCGTTTGCGATGAACTCGAATCGTGGGTCGGTGTCGGGGATCTACCTGGTGATTGTGGTGATTGCGGTGCTGGTGGATTTGGGGTTGATCGGGGGCGGAGAGGCGGGGCGACGGCGGGGAAAATGGGACAGGTGGGGAGCCGCAGATTGACGCGGATGCTGGTCAGCGGCACGATGGTACGAAGGGTGGGGCGTGGAGAGGGGCAGGAGGAGTGCAAGCGCCGAGGGGCTGGAATCCGTGTCGTCATGAGATACGTGATGGAAGATACGGGCCAAGGTGCACTTCGGGCACCGGAATGGGTGGGCCTGGTCGGTTGATGAGATGGCAGGGGGCATTTTGCCGGTTGCATCAGAGTGCTTGGGAGGCTCTATGATGCGGGTGATCGGCCTTCCGAGATTCACCAAATGGACGAATACTCTGTAGAGCGTGCTTCCACGACCGAAGGGTTGCCTGTTTCCTCCGCGATGACCGAGGTGTTGGAATCGGCAGCGGTGCCGAAACGGATGATGGTCGTGGACCAGCGGGTGGTGTTTATCAGTCTGGTGAGCGTGCTGATCGGAATTGGGGTGGCGTTCATTGCGATGGGGCTGGTTGCTTTGATCGGGTTGATCACCAACATTGCCTTTTATGGGCGATTTTCGTTTGTATGGGTGTCGCCGGCGGGGAATCACCTGGGGGCATGGGTGATCGTGATCCCGGTGATCGGAGGGGTAATTGTCGGGCTGATGGCGCGATATGGATCGGCGGCCATTCGGGGGCATGGGATTCCGGAGGCGATGGAGCATGTGTTGACGAAACAGAGCCGGATTCCGCCGGGGATTACGTTTTGGAAGCCACTGTCGAGCGCGATTGCAATTGGGACGGGCGGGCCGTTTGGCGCCGAGGGGCCGATCATCGCGACGGGAGGCGCATTGGGGTCGTTGGTAGGGCAGGTGTTGAGTACGACGGCGGGGGAGCGCAAGACGCTATTGGCGGCGGGTGCGGCGGCGGGGATGGCGGCGATTTTCGGTTCGCCGGCATCGGCGGTTCTGCTGGCGATTGAATTGCTGCTGTTTGAGTTTCGGCCGAGGTCATTGATCCCGGTGGCGTTGGCGAGCACGGCGGCGATGGGGGTGCGGATTGCCGGGTGGGGGCTGGAGCCCATTTTCCCGATGGGGGCGTTATCGGTTCCGACGGGGTTGGCGATTGTGTGCTATATCCTGGTGGGGGCGATCGTCGGGGTGGCCAGCGTGGGGGTGACGTGGCTGGTTTATGCGATTGAGGATCTGTTTGAGTTGTTGCCGGTGCATTGGATGTGGTGGCCGGCGATTGGGGCGGTGGCAGTGGGTGTGGTGGGGTATTTTGCGCCACGGACGCTGGGGGTGGGATATGACGTGATTACGGGGATCGTTTCGAATCATATCGGGCCGCTGTCGGTAATTGTTGTTCTTGGAGTGATGAAGCTAGTTTCGTGGTCGATCGCGCTGGGAAGTGGGACGTCGGGAGGGACGTTGGCGCCGCTGTTCACGATTGGCAGTGCGCTGGGGGCGATCTTGGGGGTAGCGATGGGTGCGGTGTTGCCACATGTGGGGATCGACATTCGGGTGGCGGCGTTGGTGGGGATGGCGGCGATGTTCGCCGGGGCGTCGCGGGCGCTGCTGGCGTCGACGGTCTTTGCGTTTGAGACGACGCTGCAGCCGCTGGGGTTGTTGCCGTTGCTTGGGGGGTGTTCGGCGGCATTTCTGGTTGCGAGTCTTCTGGGGCAGCACGGCATCATGACTAAGAAGATTGCTCGCCGGGGAATAAGGGTGCCGGCGGAGTATGCGGCGGATTTCCTGGATCTGATTCCAGTGAGCGAGGTGGCCGCGACGAACGTGACGTCGCTGGGGGCGGATGAGACGTTGGAGAGCGTGCGGAAATGGATTGCTTCCGGGGCGCCTGGCAGCCAGCACCAGGGGTTTCCGGTCGAGGATGAGCAAGGGCATCTGGTTGGGGTGGTGACTCGGCGGGATCTCTTGGATGAGAAGGTGCCTGGCAGTAAGCGGGTGCGAGAGCTGTTGAAGCGGCCGCCGATTGTGACGTACGACGATTCCACGCTGCGGGATGCGGCGGATCACATGGTGAACCATGATGTGGGGCGGCTGCCGGTCATTTCTCGGGAGACAGGAAAGATTGTGGGGATGATTACACGCAGCGATGTGTTGTCGGCGCATCGTCGCCGACTGCGGGAGACGCATGAGCCGGAGCGGATCATCCGGCTGCGGCGGTTTTTCGGCGCTGGTCGGAGAGCGGAGTCGGGCGAACGTGTGGATGGGACGCTGAAAGGGTGATGGGGCTCTCGGCCTGGGTGGCCTGGACAGGTGTGGAGTTCGCGTACCAGAGGATCCTCTGACGTTCGACCCTTGTGGCAGAGTCGCGATACCAGTTGGGGGTTCGCAGCGGGGTTGCGTTATGTAGCCAGGAACATCAGGGCAGCGTTCTGGGGAAGGATGCGGGCGGCGTGCACAACCTAACACTGCTCAGGACTGCTGCAATCCAGTGCGTTTTTCCGAAGGCAGCCGAACGGGCGTGATGCAGCAGGATGGCATCTCACTTAGCAGCTAACGCCGCCTCCAACTTGCGCACGGCCTCGTGGTAAGCCGGACTTGGAATCTTGAACGACCCAATACAGTTCGGACCCGGAAACGTGTTGTGGTCTACGGCCTCGCGTACAACTTGAAGACTGGGCAGTAGACCGAACCACCGTTGCACTTCGGCGGCAAACAGCGGCGTGAATGCACGCAGCGATTCGATCTGAGTTTCGACCGATCCTTGGAACTCAAGCAGTCGCTCCGGCCACGCGTCAAGCGGCTGAAAACCAAAAGTACATTCCCATGGCTTCGGGTTCGGCACGTCGAACTTGGGGAACTGTCGAAGGTCGCAGCCAAATGCAACCACCGCGCGATCATTCCATTTGCTGCAACGAAAGTCGATCACATCAACGAAGTCCTGTCGATACCGCCGCATTGTCCGGCCAGGTGCGCCAAAACCGAGCGGCTTCACCGCCGGCGCGGCATGTTGCACAATCAGGCGACGAACTTGATCCCAACGCAGCATATGGCTCCCTCTGCTGCATAGCAGCAGCCATTTTAGAGCGGTTCCCGTTTGGGTGTACACCTAGCTCTGAACCCTCACCCCAACCCTCTCCCGGAGTACCGGGCGAGGGAGAAGAGCATGCGACGAGTTCCAGGGTACACTGAATCGGGAATTGCCATAGCTCCGTTAGGCATGTTGAACCGCTCTTGTTGCTCCGTCCAATCCACCCATCTGCGCGTCGGTTGCCGGCGCGAATCCCAACCTGACAAACAGTGGTGTCGCTCCCCGACCCACTTTGGCGACCCCGAAACCCGCGTCGGCGACTATGACATTTAGCGTCTACCCATCGTCGTCCGTCCGTCAGATCGTGGCGAGGCATGATGGGATGTAGCATGTACCAATGCCCATAGCCCCTCGCCCTCGGGCGATGCGGCAGGTATAACCAACGGGTGCAGTGATGGTGTCAAGTCTCCCGTGGTGATGCAGCGAGCACGTTTTGCCGAGGTTGTGGCGTATGGATCGAGAGTTTTATCTGGGATTGGCGAAGAAGGGGTTGCGGATGCCGGTGGGGACGGATCTGGTGTTGAAGGAGAAGGCGGATCACGAGGCGATCCTGCAGGATGGGCGGCGGCTGGGGGAGGTGGTGGAGGAGGCAGCGAGGCGGTTTGGGACGCCGCTGGGGGTGCAGCTGATGGATTTGACGCTGGAGAAGGAATGGATGCTGCAGCGGCTGGGGGTGGAAGCATCGCAGATCGCGACGTTTCACTTTGACAAATGTCCGGATGAGCAGATGCTCCGGCGGTTGTCGGGGACGGCGGAGTTGAGTTCGCGGCTGCGGGCGAATTGCGAGTCGATCGGGTACATCGCGAAGCATACCGATTTGGTGCCGGCGGGGATGAGCATTGGGCCGTTCTCGCTGATGACGAAGCTGGTGGCGGATCCGATCACGCCGGTGTATCTGGCGGGGACGGGGATGACGGGCGGGGATGATGAAGAAGTGCGGATGATTGAGCGGGTGCTGGAGATGGCGCAGATGGTGGTGATGCAGTCCATCGAGGCGCAGATCCACGCGGGGGCGAAGGCGATATTTGTGGCGGAGCCGGCGGCGAACAAGGTGTATTTTTCGCCGAAGCAGCTGGCGGAGGGGACGGACATTTTCGAGCGGTATGCGATGGCGGGAAATCGGCGGATCAAGCGGCTGCTGGATGAGCATGGGGTGGACCTGGTGTTCCACTGCTGCGGGGAACTGATCGATGAGATGGTGATGCAGTTCGCGAGCCTGGACCCGGCGATTTTGAGTTTGGGCAGCTCGCGGAAACTATGGGAAGATGCGAGGCTGGTTTCCAGGCGGACGGTGCTGTTTGGCAACCTGCCAACCAAGCGGTTCAGCACGGATGAATTGAGCAAGGAGGATGTGGAGCGGATGGCTCGGGAGCTGATGGAGAAGATGAGGAAGACGGGGCATCCGTTCATCCTGGGCAGTGAGTGCGATGTGCTGAGCGTGCCGGGGGCGGAGGGGAAGATTCGCGGGAAGGTGGAGGCGTTCATGCGGTGTGGATGTGGGAAATGATGGGGTTTGGTGCGCAAACCAAGGCACGAAGGCACGAAGGCACGAAGGCACGAAGTGAGGGGCGAAGGGGATGAGGACATAGTGGATTTGCATCGGGGTGATTGTCGGACTCTCAAGAAACAGTGAGGAGCTATGGAGCGGCTGGAACGACGGGAGTTTTTGAGGCGGGTGGGGGCGGCGGGGGCGGCGATGGTGATGCCGGTGGGGGCGCGGGCGGCGGGGAGCGGTGGGGAGAGGTTGAATGTTGTTATTATTGTGATTGATGATCTGGGGTGGGCGGATTTGGGGTGTTACGGGTCGAAGTATCACGAGACGCCCAATATTGATCTGTTAGCGCGGGAGGGGATGCGGCTTACGGAGGCATATGCGGCCTGTCCGGTTTGTTCGCCGACGCGAGCAAGCCTGGTGACGGGGCAATATCCGGCGCGGCTCCATCTGACGGATTTTCTGGTGGGGACGCGGTGGCCGGCGAATTCGCCGATTGCGCCGGTGGATTGGCAGAAAGGGTTGCCACCCAGCGAGATGACCTTGGCGAGGGTGTTGAAATCGGCGGGATATGTGACGGGGCATATTGGCAAATGGCACCTGGGGGGTGAGCATGAGGTGGAGGAATTTGGGTTTGACGAGAACGTGGCGGGGGGACAATGGGGAACGGCGCCGAGTTATTTTTCGCCGTATAAGAACTCGAAGCTGAAGGATGGGCCTGAGGGGGAGTACCTGACGGATCGACTGGCGGCAGAGGCGGAGCGGTTCATTGAGCAGAATAGGGACCGGCCGTTCTTTCTGAATCTGTGCCACTATGCGGTGCATATTCCACTGAGGGCCAAGGCGGAACTGATCGCCAAGTATGAGGGGAAGGGCAAGCCGGCGGGGCGGGTGGTGGACCCGGTGTATGCCGCGATGACCGAGTCGGTGGATCAATGTGTTGGGCGGGTGATGCGGAAATTGGAGGAACTGGGGATTGCGGACCGGACCGTAGTGATGTTGATGTCGGATAACGGCGGGCTGTCGGTGCGGGAGGGGGGATGGCAGCCGACGAGCAATGCGCCGCTGCGGGCGGGGAAGGGGTTCTTGTATGAAGGGGGTGTTCGAGTGCCGTGGATCGTGCGCTGGCCGGGCGTGGTGCGCAGGGGCAGTGTTTGCAATGAGCCGGTGTGTAGCATTGATGTTTTGCCCACGATTCTGGAGGCGACAGGAGTCCAAAGGCCGGCGGGGGGAATTGTGGATGGGTGCAGCATCATTCCGCTGTTGCGGGGGAGGAGCCGGTTGAATCGGATCGCTCTTTATTGGCACTATCCGCATTACAGCAACCAGGGAGGCAGGCCGGGTGGTGCGGTACGGTGTGGGGATTACAAGTTGATCGAGTGGTATGAGAATGGGGCGATGGAGTTGTACAACCTGCGGGAGGATTTGGGGGAACGGCGGAACCTGGTGGGGTCGATGACGGAGAAGGCAGAAGAATTGCGGGGGATGCTGCGACAGTGGCGAGCGGAGGTGGGGGCGCAGATGCCGGGGCGTCGCGGAGGGGGGCGGTGAGAGGGCGGCGGGATTGGGTTCGCGAAACCGCAAGCGTGTCGGGGGACGAGGCGGCAGAGGGGGAGGAAGAAGCCGGGGTGGCGCTACGCTTTGCCCCGGCGTGAAAGGGCGGGGGAAATACGACTGGGCCCTGCGGGCCACCGCGAAGCGGTGAGGGGATGGGCGAGGAACAGGAAAGAGAAAGCATCATGAAGAACACTCGTGTGGCGGCGGTGCAGTTTGAGCATGTGGCGGGGGATAAGGAGGCGAATTTTCGGAAGATCGAGGGGTTTGTGGAGCAGGCGGCGGGGCAGGGGGTGGAGTTGATTGCGTTTCCGGAATGCTGCATCACGGGGTATTGGTTTCTGCGGAAGCTGACCAAGGAGCAGTTGGAGGAATTGGCGGAGAAAGTGCCGGGGGGGACATCGTCGCAGCGGCTAATCGAACTGGCGAAGAAGCACGGGATGACAATTGGGGCGGGATTGGTGGAGATGGGGGAGGATGGGCGGATGTACAACACGTATGTGGTGGCGATGCCGGATGGACAATGGCGACGGCATCGGAAGATTCAGGCGTTTGAGCATGAGTGCATTGCCAGCGGTAGTGAGTATACGGTGTTTGACACGCCGCATGGGTGCCGGGTGGGGGTGCTGATCTGCTATGACAACAACATTATAGAGAACGTGAGGATTACGGCGCTCATGGGGGCGGAGGTTCTGCTGACGCCGCACCAGACGGGGGGATGCAATTCGGTCAGTCCGCATGGAATGAAGCCGGTGGATAAGGAAATCTGGGACAGCCGGGCGGAGGATCCGAAGGCGGTCGAGGCGGAATTGACGGGGCCAAAGGGGCGGGGGTGGTTGATGCGGTGGCTGCCGGCCAGGGCGCATGACAATGGGATGTTTTTGGTGTTCAGCAATGGGGTTGGGGTGGATGACGATGAGATTCGGACGGGGAATGCGATGATTCTCGATCCGTATGGGCGGACGTTGGTGGAGACGTGCAAGGCGGGGGATGACATGGTGGTGGCGGACCTGAATGCGGGGCTGCTGGACAAATGCACGGGGAGGCGGTGGATGCGGGTGCGGCGGCCGGAGTTGTATGGACCGTTGGCGGTACCGACGGGGGCGGAACGGGAGACGCGAGCGGTGCGGTTTGGGAAGGAATGAAGGTAGGTGGTTTGTGGCCGCGGATTAACGCAGATCAACGCAGATAGGACGCGCACGGGCGAGACGCCCGTGCTACGTTTTGGTTTTGCCACAGATGGGGCATAGATGTACATAGATGAAAGAGGCACGGGCGAGGGGCCCGTGCCTCTGGTTTTGGCAGGCGATGGGGGATCATGTTCGCGGGCGGGATTCTTCGGGGGTGATTTGCAATTCGGTGATCTCCAGTTTGCGTAGGATTCGCATGCGGACGGTCTGGCCGACCCGTTCGTCGGTCAGGAGGCGGTGGAGGTCGTCGATGTGGGTGATGGTGCGATCGGCCAGGGAGAGGATTATATCGCCTTCCTGGAGGCCGGCGTGTTGAGCAGGGCTGTTGGGTTCGACACCGACGACGAGAACGGCGGTTTCATTCTCCAAGTGGTGAAAGCGAACGATCCGGCGATGGAGGGGAACGTTCTGGCCGGCGACCCCGATGTAACTGCGGCGGACGTGGCCTTCCTTGATGAGTCGGCCGGCGACGTAGCGGGTGGTATTGGAGGGGATGGCGAAGCAGATGCCCTGGGCCATGGCGATGATGGCGGTGTTGACGCCGATGACTTCGCCGCGGGAGGTGACGAGGGGGCCGCCGGAGTTACCGGGGTTGAGGGCGGCATCGGTCTGGATGATGTTGTCGATGAGCCGGCCGGTTCGGGAGCGGAAGGATCGACCTTGAGCACTGACAACGCCGGCGGTGACGGTGGTCTGGAAGCCATAGGGATTGCCGATGGCGATCACGAGTTGTCCGACGTGGAGGGAGTCGGAATCGCCG
>JBLNDH010000312.1:0-2950 GCA_050261455.1 Bacillota bacterium | reverse complement strand
CCAGGCGATGTGCGGGATGGCGCGGATTGATGGAACGGCATACCGGTTCATGGGAACGGCGCCGAAGGAGGTGCCGGCGATGGAGCAGGTGGGGGTGGAGGTACTGCCGACGCGGACGATCTATCAGTTCCAAGGCGGCGGCGTGGAGATGAAGGTGACATTCCTGTCGCCGGTGCTGCCGCACGATCTGGAGATCATGTCCCGGCCCGTGAGCTACATTACATGGGATGTGAAGGCAGCAGATGGGAAGGCCCACGAGGTGGCGGTGTATTTCGACCTGACGGGCGAGTGGGCGGTCGATAAGGCGAATCAGCAGGTGGAGTGGTCGCGGCAGAAGCAGGCGGATCTGTCGGTGCTGCGGCTGGGTTCGAAGGACCAGCCGATCCTGGCAAAGACGGGGGACAACCTGCGGATCGATTGGGGCTATGTGCACCTGGCGGTGCCGACACAGTTCAATGGGAAGGATGTCATTGCTTCGGATGAAGCAGCACGCGGGGGATTTGCAAAGAATGGAACGTTGCCGGCGACGGACGATGCGCGGATGCCGCGGGCGGTGAATGATCAGTGGCCGGTGCTGGCGTGTGCGATGGACCTGGGGAAGGTCGCGGACAAGACAGTGCAGCGGCATGTGCTGGTGGGATATGACGACCTGTACGGCATTCAGTATTTCCAGAAGAATCTGCGGCCCTGGTGGCGGCGGAACGGGATGGAGATGCCGGAACTGCTGAGCACCGCCGCGAAGGATTATGCGGCCTTGAGCAAGCAATGTGAGGCGTATGACGCGCGGCTGATGGCCGATCTGACCAAGGCCGGCGGGGAGCGATACGCGCGGGTGTCGGCGCTGGCGTTCCGGCAGTGCATCGCGGCGCACAAGCTGGTGGCCAGCGAGGATGGGAAAACGCCGTTGTATTTCTCGAAGGAGAACTTCTCCAACGGGTGCATCGATACGGTGGATGTGACGTATCCGTCGGCGCCGTTCTTTTTGCTGTTCAACCCGACGCTGCTCAAGGGGCAACTGACACCGATCCTGGACTATGCCAAGTCGGATCGATGGAAGTTCCCATTCGCGCCGCATGATCTGGGTCAGTACCCCAAGGCCAATGGGCAGGTGTATGGCGGCGGGGAAAAGGATGAGACCAACCAGATGCCGGTCGAAGAGTCCGGCAACATGCTACTGCTGGTGGCGGCGGTGGTGCAGGCGGAGGGGAAGATCGATTATGCGATGCAGTACTGGCCGGTGCTGGCCAAGTGGGCGGAGTTCTTGAAGGACAAGGGACTGGACCCGGAGAACCAGTTGTGCACGGACGACTTCGCGGGGCACCTGGCACACAACGTGAACCTGTCGGCCAAAGCGATCGTGGCGCTGGGGGCGTTTGCCCAGATGGCGGAGAAGGCGGGAAAGAGGCCCGAGGCGATGGAGTATCGGCGGGTGGCGGAGCAGATGGCAGCCCAGTGGACGCGGATGGCGGATGCGGGGGATCATTACCGGCTGACGTTTGATCGGCCATCGCCGTGGAGCCAGAAGTACAACCTGGTGTGGGACAAGCTGCTGGGGATGAAGCTGTTCCCCAGCGAGGTGGTAGCCAAGGAGATCGCCTACTACAAGACCAAACAGAACCAGTACGGGTTGCCGCTGGACAGCCGGAAGGACTACACGAAGCTGGACTGGATCGTGTGGACGGCAACGCTGACGAACAACCAGGCGGATTTCGAGACGTTCATCCGGCCGGTGTACGATTTTGTGGATCGGAGCCCCAGCCGCGTGCCGCTGACCGATTGGTACGACACGGTCACCGGCAAGCAGTGCGGGTTCCAGGCGAGGTCGGTGATCGGCGGCGTGTACATCAAGATGCTGTCGGAGCCGGCGATGGCGAAGAAGTGGCAGGCGATGAGCGAAAGGAAATAGGAGACGCTCACGAATCTGCATGAATCCCCACGAATGATGTCGTGGAGATTCGTGGGTAATCCATCCTGATTCCTGACAGAGCGATCCGTATGAGCACCAGAGCCCCGCATTGGGATGCGGGGCTTTTTTGTGGGCATTTCGGGAGCAGGGAGATCGCAGACGTTTGACGGGAAATCAGCGGAGGAAGACTGGTACGCGGTGGCGGTGGACACGCCAGCGCTGATCAAGCGGGTTGTGTACGCACATGGTTCGACATTCCACGACGGGGGCTGGTTTGATGCCTCGGCAGGGAAACCCCGCATCCAGGTGCGGCGAGAGGCGGATGGGGCATGGGAGACTGTCGGAGTGTTGGACACGTATCCGGACACGACGGTAAAGGACTCGCGGGGCCTACAGAACGGTCAGGAGTTTACCCTGGTCCTGAGAGAGGCCATTAGGATCCAGGCCATCCATGTGGCAGGGAAGCCCGCCAGTGGAGATCGCCCCGCGAAAGCGTTCTCCTCATGCGGCGAGTTGCAGGCGTTTTCGGACTAGGCTGAGCGTGGATATGCACGATAGGGCAAGGGCGAACCTCCCGGCGAGCCCGAATTGACTGGTGGATTCCGGCTCGGCAGGAGCCTCGCCCCCCGACTGCCACAACCCAGGGCCACTGCCCTGGTTACGTGAGACACACCAGGGCGACGGCCAGCGTGCGCAAAGAGCGTACTGGTTTCATTTTGCACACCGCGGTCTTCAGAGAACCCGGCAAGCAGGTCCCAAATCGGCACATTTGCCGTTTACCAGAGTCCCCCTGATATCTTAAGGTTTGCTTGCAACAATATGGCTGACCGTATGCCTGAGGTCATTGCGGGAACCCTGGAACCTGGCCAGCCAGCCCCGGGTGCGCGGGGAGTGTGTTTCTTCCATTCAAGACCCGCGATGGATGGTGGATATGTTTGGTGCCAAACTTGAACTGGAACAGTTGGAATCCCGTCAGCTGCTGCAAGCCTTTCCGACTCCGTTCTTCCGCGTGGATCTGGTTTCCGATCAGCCCGGGGTGGCGGC
>JBLNDH010000311.1:0-7190 GCA_050261455.1 Bacillota bacterium | reverse complement strand
GGCGGCAAGGCGGTCTGCTGCGAATCGGCAGTGGTTCAGGTGACCGTGAGTGTGGGGGTGGCGACGCATGAGCGGGGCGGGCCTTTCCGGGAGCCGCTGCATTTGGTCAAAGCGGCGGATCTGGCGTTGTATGCCGCCAAGGGGAATGGGCGGAACTGTGTGAAGGTGTTTGCGATGAAGGTGGCGGCGTAAGGGGAGGGGGGCGTGCTGTGTGCTGTGTTTCGCCCCGGCTCAGCACCTGAATGGGGGCAAGCGAAAGCGAGGGTGGTCACACGGAGGGTCCCAGGGATAAATCCCTGGGCTTGGATGCAGTCGAGTACTTTCGGTCTTCGGAGGGTTTATTTGGAGCAGTTCCCGTTTGGGTGTACAGCGGGCTCTGAACCCTCACCCCAACCCTCTCCCGGCGTACCGGGCGAGGGGGAAGAGCAAAGGGGTCCACAGGTTTCCCAGATGACAGCGATTGGGGAGCGGCGGATCGGTGCGGCGGGGTCCGCGAAGCCGCAAGCGTGTGGGGAAACGGGATGGCGGAGGGGGACAGAGCCGGGGTGACGCTGCGCTCTGCCCCGGCGTGAAGGGCGGTTGGGGTAGTCACTGGTTTTTATCGAGATCAGGTGGGGGAATGCGGGTGGTGGGGTTGGAGTCGATATTATCGGATGGTGGCAGAGAGCGGCCGGCTCTGAGGCGGTCGTACATGGTGACATCATTGCCGGTGATGCCGCCACCGGTGCGCATGTCGCGGGGGAGGCCGTCGCCGGTGGTGTCGCCGAGAATGGGGCTGTAGGGGCTCTTACGGAGTTCGACCCAGTCTTGGGTGGCCAGGTCGCCTTCCTGGCGGTAGGCCTTTTCGGGGCCTTTGTGACAGCGATGGCGGTCTGCGTAATCGTCGTCGTGGTGGTGATGGCAGCAGCAGCCGGTGAGGAATCCCCCTGCGAGGATGGCGGTGGCGAGGCCGGACACATAGTTCATGGTGTGACCCTCCGATGTTGGCCGGTATTGGCCGACGATTTGTGAGAAGATGAGCAAAGATCGGGCCGATAAAAAGGGGGGGACGGCTGCAAACGATTGGGCGAAAGAAGCAGGGATGAAGCGTGAGGGGCCGGGGATGAGGGATCAGGGGTCAGAATGAAGGAAAGAGAAGCGCGAGGATGTGGCGGGAGACTCCCGCTGGCGGCGTGGAACAGCTACAATGCGGTGGCCAGTCGGGGCCATGGGCAGATCAGACGATCAACAGAGGATCCGCTGTGACGGAGACGCAAACACCATCGACGGATCGGGAAACCGAATCGGGCATGAGGCGGCGGGTGTGCATTGGGGTGTGGCTGTGCATGGCGGTGGGGGTGTTTGTCACGACGACGGGCATCATTTGGGATAGGTCGTCGTGGCGGAAGCCGCTGACTTCTTCATCGGTGCTGGTTGTGGAAGGGAGCAAGGAGTTTGAGGGGACGACGATTGTCGTCGAAGGATCGACGCTGCCGAATCCGCGGCGAGCGAAGATCACGGAGAACAAATCGTTCGTATGCCGCTTCCCGCTGCCCAGGGGGAAATACGACGTTCACGTGCAGTTTACGGATGGCTCGCACTGGGATACGGCGGTGCAGATGGACGAGCATCAGTACGCGTGGTTACCGCGGACGCGGCTGGAGGAGTGCAAGAAGAAGGCTTTGCCGTTTCTGCGGGAACGCCGCGATGGGGATTTACTGGAGGGGAGCAGTACGCATGGGGGATGAGTAGGAGGGTGGACGCGAGGTTCGCCTTTACAGGCCGTGGCAGACAGGAATGTCTGCCTCACTCGAAAGCGGGGGCAAGGGGTCGGAGGGGGATGTCTGTCCTGCCAAGAAGCAAGGGGGAGAGGGGTCGGAGAGGAATATCTGCCCCATCATCTGCCCCCAAAGTAGTGGCGTCAGATTCCCGTGACAGATCGGGGGCGTGGGGGTTTCACGGGCGGAAAAATTGGTACAATCCCTGCTAAGCTTACAATAAGGCACTTTCTCGCACGAGCGGAGGAACTATGTTCAGATCGGCTCTCATATCGGCCTGCTGTCTGGCGATGTTCGTTGCGGTGGGTTGCGGCAAAGGGGATGGCTCGGGCAAGGCCAAGGGCGGCAGCGATGCCAAGGCGGCCAGCGCCGGTGGTGACCAGAAGCTGCGGATTGCGGTGATTCCCAAGGGGACGACGCACGTGTTTTGGAAGAGCGTGGAAGCGGGGGTGAAGAAGGCCGGTCAGGAACTGGGGGTGGAGATCATCTGGAAGGGCCCGCTGAAGGAGAGTGATCGGGCCGATCAGATCAAGCTGGTAGAGCAGTTTGTGTCAGAAGGCGTAGCGGGGATCTTGCTGGCGCCGCTGGACTCCGAGGCGCTGGCGCGGCCGGTCCAGAGCGCGATGGAGAAGAAGATCCCGGTGGTGGTTTTCGACTCGGGGCTGAAGGGTGAAGCCGGGAAAGACTTCGTGAGCTTTGTGGCGACCAACAACCGCAAGGGCGGGGAGATGGCCGGCGAGCAACTGATGAAGTTGCTGAACAACAAGGGAAACGTGGTTCTGTTGCGCTACTCGGTGGGCTCGGGGAGCACGGAGGAACGAGAAGCCGGCTTCCTGGACGTAATGAAGAAGAACACCGACATCAAAATGCTGGTGGACAATCGGTATGGTGGGGCGACGGTGGGCGAGGCCAAGAGCGAGTCGATGAAGTTGATCGACCAGCTCAAATTGGCGAACGGGATATTCGCCTCGAATGAGTCGGCCACGCTGGGCATGCTGGGGGCGTTGCGGGACAACGATCTGGCGGGCAAGGTGGCGTTTGTGGGGTTTGATGCGACGCCGCCGCTGGTTGAGGCCTTGAGGAAAGGCGAAGTGAAGGCGCTGGTGGCGCAGGACCCGACGCGGATGGGTTACGAGGGCGTGAAGACGCTGGTGGCCCATCTGAAGGGCCAGAAGGTTCCGGCGGTGGTGGATACGGGCGTGAAGATGCTTACGCCGGAAAGTCTGAACGATCCGGAGATCAGAAAATTCCTCGGGCTGGAGTAGGCATGGTCGCAGTAACAGAGCCCTCTACTGCAGCGAAATCGCCGGTGGTGAAAAGCGAGCGTCTGCGGATGGAGGGGATTCAAAAGCGCTTTGGGGCGACGTTGGCGCTGGCGGGCGTGGATCTGTCGGTGAACAGCGGCGAGGTGCTGGCGCTGGTGGGGGAAAACGGCGCCGGCAAGAGCACGCTGATGAAGGTGCTGTCGGGCGCGCACGCCGCCGACGAGGGGCGGATGTGGCTGGATGGGCAGGCGTACCATCCGCGACATCCGCTGGATGCCCGGCGGGCGGGCGTGGCGATGATCTACCAGGAGCTCTCCCTGGCCAAACATTTGACGGTCATGGAGAACATCCTGCTGGGGATGGAACCGACGGCTGGGCCATTCGTGAAATGGGGGCAGATTCGCAGGATTGCCGCCGACGCGATGGCGCAACTGGGGCGGCCGGATATTCCGCTGGATATTCCGGCAATGCGGCTGTCGGTGGCGGAGCAGCAGTTGGTGGAGATTGCCCGGGCGGTGGCGATTGGCTGCCGGGTGCTGGTGCTGGATGAGCCGACGAGCAGTTTGACCAAGAAGGACATGGGTCACCTGTTTGAGCTAGTTCGGCGGCTCAAGGCGCAGGGGCATGCGATCATCTACATCTCGCATTTTCTCGAAGAAGTGAAGGAGATCTCGGATCGGTTTACGGTGCTGCGCGATGGAAAGAGCGTGGGCGGGGGGGTAACGGCGGAAGCATCGGCGGACCAGATCATTGCGATGATGGTGGGGCGGACGGTGGACGAGTTGTACCCGCGGTCGACGCGGAAGCCGGGGGAGGTGGTCCTCGAGGTGAAGGATATTGCCGGCCACGGGAAGCCGGAGTCGGCGAACCTGACGCTGCACCGCGGGGAGGTGTTGGGAGTTGCCGGGCTGGTGGGGGCGGGACGCACGGAACTGCTGCGTACGCTGTTTGGGCTGGCGGCGGTTCGCAAAGGGCAGATCAAGATCGGCGTGGGCACAGGGCCGGCGTCGCCGGCGCGGCGATGGGCGCAGGGGATGGGCATGGTGAGCGAGGACCGCAAGGCGGAAGGGTTGGCGCTGTCGCTGAGCATTACCGACAACCTGACGATGTCGAAGCTGCCGCTGTTCCTGACGCCCAGTGGACAGGATGCGAATTCGGATAAGTGGATCCAGCGATTGGCGATCAAGTGCCGGAGCCCGCGGCAGAATGTGGGGGATCTCTCGGGCGGCAACCAGCAGAAGGTCGCGGTAGCGCGGCTGCTGCATCACGATGTGGATGTGCTGCTGCTGGATGAGCCGACGCGAGGGATTGATGTGGGGTCCAAGGCGCAGATCTATCAGGTGATCGACGAATTGGCCTGCCAGGGGAAGGCGGTGCTGATGGTCAGCAGTTACTTGCCCGAGCTGATGGGCGTGTGCGATCGCATCGCGGTGATGTGCCGGGGTGTGCTGGGCCCGGCCCGGCCCGTCGGCGAAATCAACGAGCATCAGATCATGGCGGAAGCCACCGGTTCTGGAGAGAACGCATGACAACGCTGTCGTACAAGACCCCAACGGCCACCAGTGAGCGATTCGACTGGGGCGAATGGCTGTCGAAGTTCGGGTCGTTGTTTGGGCTGGTTTTCGTCCTGGTTCTTTTTTCCGCCACGGCATATGACACGTTTTGCCGGGTGGGGAATTTTGAGCTGATTCTTCGGCAGACCGCCGTGGTGGGTACGGGGGCGCTGGGCATGACGCTCATCATCATCACCGGAGGCATCGACCTGTCGGCGGGGTCGGCGGTGGCGCTGTATACAGTGGCAATTGCGCTGTTGCTCAAGCAGGGCGTTCCCCCGATCTGGGCGGCGCTGGGCGGGGTGGTGGTCGCGTCGCTGTGCGGCATGATCATTGGGCTGCTGATCACACGGCTGAAACTGGCGGCATTCGTGGCCACGCTGGGGATGTTTGGCGCGATGCGGGGCATCGCGAAGGGATTGGCGGACAACAGCATGGTGTACCCGCCAACGACGTGGCTCAATCAGCTGCTGCGGCCGCTGAGCCCGGAGCACGTGTGGCTGCTGACGCCGGGGGCGTGGATGATGATCGTCCTGGCGGTGCTGGTGGCGGCGATGCTGCGGTACACGCGGTTTGGGCGACACATCTTCGCGCTGGGGTCCAATGAGCAGACGGCGCGGCTGTGCGGCGTGAACGTCGGACGCATGAAGCTGCTGATCTACATGCTGGCTTCGGTGTTCATCGGGCTGGCGGGGGTGCTGCAGTTTTCGTATCTGACCATGGGCGATCCGACGACGGCGGTCGGGATGGAACTGGACATGATCGCCGCGGTGGTCATCGGCGGGGCGAGCCTCAATGGCGGGCAGGGGTCGGTGCTGGGAAGCCTGGTGGGGGCGTTGATCATGACCATCGTGAGCAACGGCTGCACGAAGCTGGGGCTGGAGAACTGGGTGCAGGAGATCGTGACGGGCGGTATCGTCGTATTCGCGGTGGCAGTGGATCAGTTGCGGCAGCGGAAGAGTTAATAGGGAAGCGTGAGGCGTGGGGGAGTTGGTGATAGCGATCGAGAAGACGGCCCTCTTCCGGAGAGGGCTATAAATCGTGGGCGTAAGAACGGTTCTTTCGCCCCGTTGGGGCTGAGAGAAGGTGGGCGGAGCCCACCCTACGGTTACTTTGGGGCTGAAGCAGGGAATGTACGTGCGTCATGGTCCGGAGTACCGGGCGATGCAGAAGAGAATGAAAGTTGTTGAATTATGAAACCCACGGTTCTGGTCACGGAAGGTTCGGATGTTCGGCCGCTGGAGTGGTTGCGGGAGCGAGTGAATGTGATCGAGGTGGGGGCGGATGATCCGGCGTTTGAGCGGCATCTGGCGGAGGCGGCGGGGCTGGTGGTGCGGACGTATACGAAGGTGAATGCGGCGCTCCTGGCCCAGGCGCCGAAGTTGAAGGTGGTGGGACGTGGGGGGGTGGGGCTCGAGAATATTGATGTGAAGGCCTGCCGGGAGCGTGGGGTGGAGGTGGTGTACACGCCGGATGCGAATACGCTGGCGGTGGGGGATTTCGTAACCGGGTTCATGTTGCAGCTCTTGCGGCCGTGGTGCTTCTTCAAGGAGAGCGTTTACGAGCCGAAGGAGTTCAAACGCATTCGCAATACGGTCCGCGGGCGGCAGCTCAATGAATTGACCCTTGGCGTGCTGGGGATGGGGCGGGTCGGACGGCGCGTGGGGCATATCGCGGCCAATGGCTTCGGCATGCGGGTGATTTACAACGACCTGGTGGATGTGAGTCATCTGCTCGATTTCCCGGCGACGGCGGTGGATAAGCCCACGCTCTATCGTGAGGCGGATGTATTGACGATCCACGTGAACATGCGGCCGGGGAATGAAAACCTGGTGGGGGCGGCGCAGATTGCGATGATGAAGCCGACGGCGATTCTCATCAACACCAGCCGAGGTGAGGTGTTGGATGCCAAGGCGCTGGCGGCGGCGATTCGGGAAAAGCGGCTGGCGGGGGCGGCGCTCGATGTGTTTCATCCGGAGCCGCCGAAGGAAGATTTTCCGCTGCTGGGGTTGGACAATGTGCTGCTGACGCCACATCTGGCGGCGAGAACGTATACGGCGCTGGAGAATATGAGCTGGGTCGTTCGGGATGTGGTGGAAGTGCTTGAGGGGCGGCGGCCGAAGTATCCGGCGCCATGAGCTGTTGAATGGGCTGCGGATGAACGCAGATTAACGCGGATAGAGCACCGCGGCATGAAACGTGAGATGATCGCGTGAAGCAGAACAAATACGACGATCCCGAGTTCTTCGCCAAATACGGCGAGATGCCACGCTCCGTCAATGGGCTGGAGGGTGCAGGCGAGTGGCCTGCTTTTCGTGCGCTGCTGCCGGACCTTCGCGACAAACGTGTGCTCGATCTGGGCTGTGGCTTTGGATGGCATTGCCGATATGCACGTCAGCAGGGGGCTCGATTCGTTACGGGCGTGGACCTTTCGGAGAAGATGCTCGCACGCGCGCAAGCGGCTACCGATGATCCAGCCATCGAGTACCGCCGCTGTGCTATCGAAGACATCGATTTCCCAGCCGAGCAGTTCGATCTGGTGATCAGTTCACTGGCACTACACTACGTCGAGCGTTTCGATCTCGTGTGCCGGAATGTCCACCGCTGGCTCAAGA
>JBLNDH010000310.1:0-5297 GCA_050261455.1 Bacillota bacterium | reverse complement strand
GCAAACTCGTCTTTGCATTCTTCGGCTCACGCGGGCTGTACTGCTACGACATGCAGGGAAATCTCCAGTGGCAACAGGATTTCGGCGACATGCGCATCGTCATGAGCTTCGGCGAAGGCAGCTCTCCCGCACTTGCGGGCGAAGTCCTGATCGTCAACTGGGACCACGAAGGCGATTCCTTCATCGTCGCCCTCGACAAGAACACCGGCAAAACGCTCTGGAAGGTCCAACGCGATGAACGCACCTCCTGGTCCACCCCGCTCGTCGTCGAACAGGATGGCAAACGTCAGGTCATCGTCGCCGCTACCAAAAAGATCCGCAGCTATGACGTCGAATCCGGCAAGGTGATCTGGGAATGCGCCGGCCTGACACGCAACGTGATCCCCAGCCCCGTCGCTGCCGACGGAATGGTCTATGCAACCAGTGGCTACCAGGGCAATGCCCTGCTGGCGGTCCGCCTCGGTCGCAGCGGCGATCTGACCGGCACCGACGCCATCGCCTGGAGTCATCGCAAGAGCACCCCCTATGTCCCCTCGCCGCTCCTCTGCGACGGCAGGCTCTACCTCTTTGCCAGTAACAACGGCGTCCTCTCCTGCTTCGAAGCCAAATCCGGAAAAGTCCTGATCGATGCCCGCAAAATGGACGATCTGGACGGCGTCTACGCTTCCCCCATCGCCGCCAATGGCCGAATCTATCTGGTCGGCCGCAATGGCGTCACGATCGTCATCAAGAGCGCGGATACCCTGGAAGTGCTCGCGACCAACCGCCTCGACGAGCATTTTGACGCCTCACCCGCCGTCGCCGGCAACGACCTTTTCCTCCGCGGCCGCGAATACCTCTACTGCATCACCGGCAAGTAGCTCTTCGACGAAGACAACCCCCGCAAATCGGCGCCCCATCCGTGGCCAAAGAATGTAGCCCGGGCACCTGCCCCGTGCGTGACCGTAACATGGGCTCACTCGCCCCATGCATTCAGGAAAATCCCCGCGTAGCGGGGCGGTAAGCGGTTGCCCAGTCGCTACACGGACTCAACAACCGCTCTAGTATGATTCGTGAAAATTCGTGGAGATTCGTGGGTTTCCCCGCCCCCGCAACGTCCTGCCTCTCAGCAACGTCCCCGACACCGCGCCCGTTCTGAACCTCCTCCTCATCCCACCCATGGCCGCCCCCGCTTCATCTCTTTGACGACCTCTCTGACCACGCGCACATCTTCCGCGATGTTGAAATCGAACATGCCCACCGCCAGGAAGTCCGCGCCATTCTCGAACGCATACGTAAACCCCGATTTCGCGTCGATCGCCCCAGCCGCCAACACTTTGAACGCCACCCAAGGCTGCTTCTTCTTCAGCATGAACGCCGCCGTCTCCTCGGGATCGATGCAGAAGATGTTGTCGCAAAATTCATTGTGATCCAGCGAACGTGGCCCGTCCACGCAGAACCGCTTGCGCTGCCCTTTAGGCGTCGCCGACCAATACCGATCATGGTGGAACGTCTTGACGTAATAGTCCGGCTCAATCCCCCGCTTGTCGCACTCGATCGGCACTTCCAGCGCATGGCTCCCCAGCCCCGCAATGAATCCCTTGTCCCGAATAAACTGCAGCGCCTCGCCCAGGAACTCGATTCGATCGGATTGGCCCGCTTGCAGTCCCGCTTGAACCAGCCGGTCACAGTAACCGCCATGCAAAAAGAGCAGGTCAGGCCCCTGATCGACAGCCTTCGCGATCTGGGCCTTCAGATTCTGCGCGTTCGGCCGTCGCCACTCCCCCCAGTCTTCACGAACTGAGACAATCGTCTGGATCTTCCCGCCGCGTTCCTTCTTGTACCGGTTGACGATCGGCATCTGCATCATGTCGATCATGATGGTGTTGACGCCCACCTCCTCCATCCACTGCAACGTGTCGAACTGTTTCTTCTCGGTGAGGTAGGCTTCGGCCAATTGTCTGACAAACAACAGATCTCGCTGATGGCACCATCCGCTGAGCAGGTTCCCGCCGGAAATCAGCCGGCTCACCTTCAATTTGCCCAATTGGCCCGTCGGCATTTCGCTCGCCGCACCCCCACGCCCCTCCGAATTCTGCCCCACCGGACGACTGGGCGACGTCCGCAAAGCCCCCGCCTCCTGCCCGGAAGCGACCCCGGCCAGCGCCAGCCCGCCAAGGATCGATCCGCCCAGAAAAGCCCGCCGATTCGTCGTGATGGAATTCCCCGGCCTGTTGTGTGTACTCATGCCATTTCCTCGTAAATCCATCCCCGCGTGAGTGCTGACCCACAGCTTACGGGTAGACCGCAACCTGTACAAGGCTCATTCAATACTCGGCCGTGCCCAGGCTATCGGGCGACCCCGTTTCGCGGCGGCCCGCAGGGCCACGCTCCTCCCCCTGCCCCTCAACCCCACCGGGGCGAAAGAATTGCTCTTACACCCATGATGCATACCCTTCATCTTGCCCCCGCGTGCCCCGTGGCATGGGCTCACCCGCCCATGCAGCTCCATCAGTGCCTCTCACCTTCGCCAATTCCTCCGCTATGACCACCATTCATCGGTGCGCATCGGTGCCCCATCCGTGGCAATAAAACGCTGCCCGGGCATCTTGCCCCTGCATCTTCTATCTGCGTTCATCCGCGTGCATCTGCGGCCCATCCGTGGCAAAAGAACGTAGGATCCTTCTCGAGGATCATCCGGCCCCAGCGATACCGCCACACCTCAATACTCCCGCTGCGTAAGAACCCCCGGCCGCGGCAGCGGGTACTTGCCATCCGGCCCAGCCTGCAGCGGCGCCGGCGAATCCATCGTCAATTGATCCAGCCCGGAAGCAAACTCCTGCTGCGAGTTCAGTGCCTGCTCCCACGTGACCGCATGCCCCATATGGCATGCCATTCGCCCCATGATCTGCACCAGGCTCGCCTCCACCCCACGCTTCGCCTCGTTGTAAGACTTGTCCTGGCGGATGGCGTCGATCAAGTGATCCCATTCGAGCTGATACGGATTAGGCTCCGGCTGCGGAAACGCCCACGTCAGGTTCTCCTTCACAAAATCGTATCCTCTGTAAATGCGGCACTTGGCCGGCGTGTGCATGAACGTCGAGATCACCGCCGACCCTTTCGTCCCATGCGCATAGCTGGCAAACTCCCCATCGCACCCCTCCACATTCCGGGCATTCATCAGCAGCTTGGTGCCATCCCCGAACGTGTACTCCACCGAATAATGATCGAAGTTCTGGTCCACCGACTCCCCGCGATACAGGCGACCAGCCGACCCTTGTGCACGAACCGGCCACGATCCCTTCATCCAGCAGCATTCGTCGATATTGTGGCTCGTGTAATCATGCACCAGCCCGCCACTGGCCCACATGAAACTCAAATACCGCTGGATCTGGTAAAGCAGCTCACTCATATTCTCCGGCTTCGGTCCAGTCCAACCCACCGGCCCTTGCATGCGGTACGTCCGCATCAAGAGAATGTCCCCGATCTGTCCCGCCTGGATCCGCTGCAGCAATTCCTGCCGGGCCGCGCAATGCCGGCACATCAACCCCACTCCCACTTTCAGGTTCTTCTTCACCGACTGCTCTGCCAGCGTCAGCATCTTGCGCGTGCTGGGCCCATCCACCGTCACCGGCTTCTCCATGAAAACGTTGATCCCCTTCTCAATCGCATAGCTGAAGTGGACCCAGCGAAACGCGCACGGCGTGGTGAAGATCGCCACATCCCCAGGCCTCAGGCAATCAATGGCCTGTTTGTAAGCATCAAACCCGATGAACCGCCGATCCTTCGGCACGTCTACCTGCCGGGCAAACTGCGATTCCAGGCTCGTATAACTGGTGGCCAGCCGTTGTTCAAACACGTCCGCCATCGCCACAAGCTTGATCGGGCCACTCTTGGTTGATAGCGCATCGCCCGCCGCCCCCGTCCCTCGCCCCCCGCACCCGACCAAAGCCACCTGGATCGTATTGTTCTCACCTGCGTGAACGAGCGGCACCCCACCCGCCGCCACCACCGACGCCACCGCCACCCGGCCGCTGTTCTTCAGAAATTCCCGACGGGATGAGCCTTGTTCCGCAGCCTTGTTCATCGCTTGCTCCTGCTGGATAGAGAGTCTCAGCTTCTCCCTGCTTCAGACTGAACAACAAGCCCTCGGCAGCCTTTTGAGAATCCACACGACGTGTACGCTTCCTCCCAGCATATTACCCTCCCGCCCCCACCTCCGTAAGGGCCCCTCTCAACCTTCCCCCCTAACCGTTGCGCTTTGGCCGAAAATCCCAAAAACTTTCCCTCGTTTTCCTAGGAAAACCCTACCTCCCCTCAAATCCGTTGCGCCCAAAATCCCTCTTTAGCGCAACACCCCCGGGTATAGGGAGGCGGTACTATGCGCATTTGGCTCGTCCTATTCCTGTTCCTTCCCATCCTCGCCCCTACCCCCCTTGCGCCCACACTCCGTTACCCCGTCACTCCGATACTCCGTCACCATCGCCTCGCCCCGTCGCCGATTCGCCGTTTCGCCCATTCGAGCCAACCCAACCCCTTCTCATTTCACGTTTTACATTTCACGCCCCGGTGGCTCCCCGTGTGCCGCCGGTGTGCCCCGGGTGGTCCCCGGTGTATCCCGTGTGGATCGGCCGCAGATCCCCCGTGGGTTTAAAACCCCGTTCGCTTGAACTGCTTCTCCAAGTCCCGCAGCGACAGCCGCAACGTCGTTGGCCGACCATGGGGACAATTGCTGGACCGCTCCACCACGTCCTTGCGCGCAATCAGCGCCTCGATCTCCTCCGGCGAAAGCGGATCCCCCGCCTTGACCGCAGCCTTGCACGCCATCATGTCCAGAATCTCGTGAAGCAACTCCTCTTCCGTCAGATCCAATTGCTCCTGTTCACCTCGCTCCAGCAGTTCATGGACGAATCGCCCAGGTTCCAACTTGTCCAGAAAACTCGGGAATCCCTGGATTGCAATGCTCCCGGGCCCGAACTCGCTGACCTCAATCCCCAGACGCTTCAGCAGCGGCTGGATCTGCTCCAGCAGAGCGATCTGCCTGGCCGACGCGGGAATCACATCGGGAATCAGCAGGTGCTGCGATTCCAGTGGCCCACGACTCAATCGAGCCAACAGCTCCTCGTACATGATCCGCTCGTGCAAGGCATGCTGATCGATAATGAGCAGCCCATCCTCCGATTCGGTAATCAGATAGCTGTTATGGAGCTGTATGGCCGGACGCGGGGGAAGTGCCGAGCCCGCACTGCTCGGCGCCGCGGCGACAGGACTTGGCGCCAAGGGCTGATTGGAGTCCCCCGGCCAGTCGCTCTCGACAC
>JBLNDH010000309.1:0-8738 GCA_050261455.1 Bacillota bacterium | reverse complement strand
CACACCACGAACAGTAACTTCGCCAATGGCGACGCCGTCGCCCGCAACTGGATCGGCTCCGACCCGGGCGCAGCATGGGCTACATGGATCGGCGTGGCGCGCACGCGCGGCCAACACCCCTGGGGTGAATTCTCCATCTCGAATCCCTCTTCCCTTCTCCCACCGATCCGTTGTTGGAACCACCGTCACCGCGGCTTGGCGACCAATGCTTGATTGATAAACGCCTTCACGTCCGCCTTGAGCTTCTGCAGCGAAGCCAGTTCGTGATACACCATATGACCGGCAGTGTAATAAGCCTGAGTGATGTTGCCACGAAGCGCCGGGCCCACGTTGAGATGGTTCACCGTGTAGTCGGAAGCGAAGAATGGCGTGGCCAGGTCGAAATACCCGCCAGCAAACAGCACCTTGAGATGGGGGTTTTGGACCATCGCCGACCGCAGGTCCCTGGCCACATCGAGGTACCCCATGCCCCCCCTACCGAAATTCCAGGGCTGCACGCGATCCGTCAGCACCTCATAGGGCAGGTCGCTGCGATAGTTCAACTCGCGGCGAAGGTAATCGTTGATCGTCGCCGTGTAGGCACTGAGATACCCTGGCAGGCTCGGGTCATACTCGGCCGTGTCATCGGCGGGTTTCAGATCGTACCCGGTAATGCGGGCATCAAACCGCCCGACCAGCCTGCCCTGGCTCTCCAATAGCTGCTTGCGAAACTGCCCTGGCTCGACGCGCAGGTTGGCCTTGTCGATGAATGATGCCGGCAGCCCCGTGTATCGGGCCAGTTTCTCCACCAGTTTCTGCCGATCTTCCTGGGGAAGACTGTTCCCTTTGGCCAGAGCGGGCATGTACTGCTCAATCGTGAACTGCCGGACCTCGTTCAACGTCCTGGCTAGATCCTGCTGCAAGGCCGCAGGCAACCGCTTGTGGTACCAGGCGACGGCCGTGTAGCTCGGCAGATACAGCACATAGGGCAAGTCATTGAGCCCGCCAGCCTGAATGGTCTGAAAATCCAACACCACCGAAATCAGCATGATCCCATTCAGGGCGATTCCGTACCGATCGGCCAGAAATTGCGATAGGGCTGCCGCCCGCGTCGTACCATAGCTTTCGCCGGCCAGGAACTTCGGCGACAGCCACCGTTCATATTGGGTGGTGTAGAGCCGAATGAACTCTCCCACCGATGCCACATCCTCTTTCACGCCATAGAACTGCTCCCCCTTCTCGCCCGGCGCCGGTCGGCTGTAGCCAGTCCCGATCGGATCAATGAAGACCAGGTCGGTCACATCCAGCCATGTATACGCGTTTTCGACCAGTTGATACGGCGGGGCCGGGGGCTCACCCAGATCATTGCCCATCCTCACGCGCATCGGTCCGGCCGTGCCTAAGTGCAACCACACCGCCGCCGCCCCGGGGCCACCATTGAAAACAAAAGTGATCGGCCGCTTTTGGGGCAAATCCCCCTGCTTTTCGTATGCAACAAAAAAGAAGTTGGCCTTTTCCTTGCCCGATTCCTCCTTGGCCGGCAAGTAACCTGCGGTCGCCTTGTAGCGGAGGATCTGCCCATCGACTTGGATCTGATGCTCCGTGATGGAAAGCTTTTCATCATGCGAGAGAGCCTTCGATATGCCGACCGGCATTGTCGCAGGACGCGTCTGGGCAAAAGCCGGCGACATCGCGATAAGGCAGAACATCAGAACGGGCAAGGCCTGGACTCGATGCAGCATAGACTGGACTCCAATAGGACTCATCGGCAGCCCATCATAACGATGAATGATCCGAAGCGACGAACTTGCGTGCGACTGCCCAGTGCAAATCGACAAGCTCCTTAGCCGGGGCCGGCGCGAAATCCACGGGTAGATCGATGGGCGTAGCCACCGGGCCCAACAATCTGCACTTCCGCATTATTCCCTCGCGATGCTATGCTATGCGCCAAGTCGGTTGCATGTTTTGTAATTGGAATTCGTTTCCCAACCCGAGTGTGCCAAGGTATTGTGACTTGATTCGAAGGCTTGGGAACTCGTCCTGATTGTGGGCCACATCAATGGCGAGCGGTTGCGGCCCGTGTGTCCGGTTGACAGCATCGCACGCCCGCTTATATCCTGCGGGGTGCGACTAATGAAGGTATTTACAGTGGAACAAGCTGACATGACCCCGGTTGTCACCCGAGCCAAGGCGTATTTAAAAGTCCGGCACAAGGCCGTGCGTGAAGCGATGAAGGAGTTGCAGTTGGACGGCCTGCTGCTGACCCATACGCCTGACTTGGCCTATTTGACCAACTTTACTGGTGAGGATTCGGTAGGATTAATCACACCTAAAGGGTTCTACTTAGTGACGGATTTCCGTTACTACGAGCAGGCCAACCTCGAAGCGGGCTGGCTGGAGGTGGTCCTTCGCGAAGCGCGCATGTCCGACGCCATCACCGAAGCGTTTTCCCGGGCCAAGGTGCGCCGCATCGGTTATGAAGCCAACTACGCCACGGTGGGACAAATCAAGGCCTTGGAGGATGCGGTTCGCGAGCGGAACCTGGCCGTCGAGTTGGTGCCTCTCGAGAACGTGATGGTCAACATCCGCAAGGTGAAGGACGATCACGAGATCGACCTGATCCGCAAGTCGATCGGGGTGGCCGAGGAGGCATTCGAAGCCATCCGCAGCGAAATCAAGCCCGGGCTCACGGAAAACTACCTGGCCGGGTTAATGATCTTCGAGCTTCGATCCCGCGGGGCTTCGGACAGCAGTTTCCCGGTGATCGTCGCGTCGGGGGCGGCCAGTTCCCTGCCGCATTACCGGCCTGGGGAGGCCCTGATTCAGCGGGACCAACCCCTGCTTATTGACTGGGGGGCCAGCTTCAAAGGATACTGCAGCGATCTGACTCGCACCCTTCTGGTCGGACGGGTCAACGAGCGGATTAAGAAGATCTACCGCGTGGTGCTGGAAGCCCAGTCGGCCGCCATTCGCTTTCTGCGGCCGGGCGTAACGACGATGCAGGCCGATCGGGTCGCGCGGGATGTCATTGACAAAGCGGGCTTCGGGAAGCAATTTGGGCATGGGTTAGGCCATGGGATTGGCCGGGAGATCCATGAGCTCCCGACGATGCGGAAGACCAGTGGCGATGAGGAATTGCGCCCCGGCATGGTGATTACCGTCGAACCGGGCATCTACCTGCCCGGCGAGGGCGGCGTACGGATTGAAGATGATGTGCTGATCACCCACTCGGGTTGCGAAGTCCTCTCGACTTTGCCTCGTGCCTTGGAGGATTGCCACATCGAGTAGTTCGATAGGTCTGTTCCGATACCGGGCTGGGCATGGATTACGGTCGGGGTTGTGGTATGGGGGGAGTTTGAGGACTGTGACATTGAACGGTAAGAAAACGACTAAGAAGGTATCTCGGCCGGCAAGCTCTGCTGCACCAAGCGGCCCCATGAATGTGGATCTGTTGCAGCAAATCGTCAACCTGATGGCGGCCAACGATTTGAATACCGTGGACGTTCGCGATGGCGACAAACGCATCATTCTCAAGCGCGGAAGCGAGCCGATGGTGATGCCCGTGGCGGCGGCACCGGTGCCGGCCGCTGTGGCGGCCCCGGCCCCGGCAGCCAGCAACCCACCGGCCAAGTCGGCTCCTGCCCCGGCCGACGAAGATGCCAATCTGAAACCCATCAAGAGCCCTATGGTCGGCACGTTCTATGCCGCCGCCAGCCCCGATGCCAAGCCTTTCGTGACAGTCGGCTCGGTCGTTGAGGAAGACACCGACGTGTGCGTCGTTGAAGCCATGAAGGTCTTCAACAACATCAAGGCCAAGTGCCGCGGCACCATCGCCAAGGTCCTGGTGCAGAATGGCCAGCCTGTGGAATTCGGGCAGACGCTGTTCCTGGTTAAACCCTAGTTGAAAGAGTTGCCAGTTGCCAGTTGTTAGTTGCCAGTAGAATTCTCCTGGCAACTGGCAACTAACAACTACCAACTACCCACAAATGTTTTCACGAATCCTCATCGCCAACCGTGGGGAGATTGCCCTGCGGATTATCCGTGCCTGCCGGGAACTGGGCATCCAGACCGCCGTGGTCTATTCCACCGCCGACCGCGACGCGGCCTACCTGAAGCTCGCAGACCAAGCCATCTGCATTGGGAATCCGCCACCGGCCGATAGCTATCTCAACATTCCGCGGATCATCTCGGCCGCGGAGATCGCTGACGTACAGGCGATCCACCCGGGATATGGGTTCCTGGCGGAGAATGCCCATTTCGCCGAGGTGTGCCGCAGCTGCAAGATCGAATTCATCGGCCCGCCAGTCAAAGCGATGGCAGCCGTTGGAGATAAAGTCGAGTGCAAACGCCTGGCGAAGAAAGCCAAGGTTCCCACGGTTCTCGGCAGCGAAGGCGCCATCGAAGACGAAAAGCAGGCACTGGCGATCGCCAATGAGATCGGCTATCCGGTCATCATCAAGGCAGCGGCGGGCGGCGGCGGGCGCGGGATGCGTGTGGCGCACAATGAGGTTTCGCTTCGCGCCGGCATCAAGGCCGCTCAAGCCGAGGCCGAGAACGCCTTCAAAGACTCCACCGTCTACCTGGAAAAGTACATCGAGCGTGGCCGGCATATCGAAGTGCAGGTCCTGGCGGACCAGCAGGGCAACGCCGTACACCTCTGGGAACGCGATTGCTCCCTGCAGCGTCGCCACCAGAAACTTGTCGAGGAATCACCCAGCCCCGTGCTCAAGCCCGAAGTGCGTGAAGCCCTCTGCACAGCAGCCGTGCGTCTGATCAAGACGGCCGAGTACGCCAGTGCCGGCACCGTCGAATTCCTGGTGGACCGCGATCAGAATTACTACCTGCTGGAGGTCAACGCCCGCATCCAAGTGGAGCATCCGATCACCGAGCAGGTCACCGGCGTCGATCTGATCAAAGAGCAGATCCGCATTGCGGCCGGCTATCCCCTTCCCTTCAAGCAGAAGGACATCCCCCAGATTGGGCATGCCATCGAGTGCCGCATCAATGCCGAGGATCCCTCGCGGAACTTCGCTCCCTGGCCAGGCCTGATTGAGGAATTCCGCGTCCCCGGCGGCCCCGGCGTGCGAATCGATTCCCACGCCTACGCCGGCTACCGCATCCCGTCCAACTACGACAGCATGATCGGCAAGTTGATCGTGCATCGCCCCTCCCGGGCCGATGCCATCGCCACCATGCGTCGGGCGCTGTCGGAGTTCCACATCTCCCCCATCCGGACCACGATCCCCTTGCACCTGCAGATCATGGACAACCAGAACTTCATCAACGGCGAGGTGGATACCGGGTTTATCGAACGAACGCTCTTGGCCAAGTAGAAGTCCGGATCGTCGCTTCGTTCCGAACCCGGCGTGTGAGATGTGAGACCATTCGTTAAGCGATAAAGCCCACGGCGCTGCCGTGGGCTTTTTCTTTTCAACGACTATCGTGAGCCGAACGGATCGACATACGGCTCCGAGGACAATGGTTTTCGCAGCGTCTTGGCGGCCGATGTCAGCACCCGGAGCAGTTCATCATTCGTCTCGGCACACCGGCCTTGGATGACAATCCATTGCTCCCCATCCAGCCCGGCAAGCTCCACCCGCTTGATCTTGCGGTTCTGACTATCCGTCTCATTCCAGACCACGCTGGTGAACCCGATTTCTCCCACGCGGCCACGGGTCACCGTGCCGCCGGGAGCCAGGATGCTGTACAACTGATCGAAGGGCCCCGGCGTACCCTGAGAAATGACCCACGCCTGCCGCTGGAATGCGTTCTTCTGCGGCAGGATGCGAACGGCAAACGAGGCCCCCTCGTTATCCCCCTCCGCCTGCCACGTCAGCGACGATCGCGACTTCTCCGTTCGGCGCTGCAGGGTCAAACCCTTAGGCGGACGAATCCGGTAATCGCCGATCGACACTTCCGCCGCCAGTTGATCCACCACCTGCGGCTCGGGCAGCCAGAATGGCTCGGCCGGGGGCTCCTGGAAAACCAGTTCTTCGGGAACGACCTTCCCCTCAGCGGCCGCCGATCGAACGCCCCGCAGCCATTGCACAGCGTCGGGAATCCCCTCCGCCAGCATGGCGTCACGATGGCCACCTTTGGGCACACTGACGAACTCCACCTGCTTGTCCGCCGTCTTCAACCCCTCCACAAACGTGCGTACATCTGCAATCGCGACTTGATTGTCATCCTCCGCACAAAACACGTAGACCGGGCACTGCAGATCCGTCACATGCGATGACGGCGAGGCCTGCGAGAAGAACTTCTTGGCATTGGCGATCTTCCGCTCCACCGACTGCATCAGCCGCGTGTCCACATATCCCGGGATATCGCAGATCGGGCCATGAACGATGCACCCCTTCACGCGCCCGCTCACGGCGGCGAACACGAGCGCCACCGTTGCCGAGGACCCATCCCCCGCGGCGCAAATCCGCTCCGGATCGACCTGCGGCAGCTTGGCCAGCACATACTCTAGGGCATTGCGCGCATTGACCAGCCCCGCTCGGGCCTCCATGAACCGGCGAACCGCACGCACCGAATCCCCATTCATTTTCCGGAAGTCGCTCGGCGGTGCCCCATCCAGCTCATAGCAGACCACCACAAATCCCTTGCGAGCATAGGCCAAGGCGACGTCGGCGTCATCCTCGCTCAAGAGGCTACCCGCCAGCAACGATGTTCCCGATGACGCCATGAGCACGCACGGCAGCGATCCCGGGCCATAGACGCCCAAAGGCTGGTAGATCCGCAGTTTCATGCCGTGCCCCGGCCCACCTTTACCCGCCAGCGTTACATTACAGGCCCCCAAGCCTTCCGCGCAAGGCTGCAACCGTGGCAGGTCGGGGAAATTCGGCCGAGGGATGTTGCTGATCGTCGTCCACGTCCCAAATTCCGGGGCGTTGCCACCCAGCCCCCCTACCGCTTCCATGATCGGACGCCAGTAGACCACCAGCCCTATCGCCAGAACTGCCAGGAGCACCAAGGCAACCCCACCGCTCCATCCGATCCGCCGCAGCAGGACCGACAAAAGCGATCCACCCCCGGCATCGGTATCCACTTGGGCCAGATCGTACGCCTCGGGTTCCGGCCGCTGCGGACGCAACACGGGCCGCTTGGACACACCCGATCCGCCGCGTTTCGTATCAGCCAAGGAATCAGCAATCGCCTTGAAAGAGGTCGAGGATTGCCCGGACTGACGGGGATCATCGGCATTGCGTGTTGACCCGCCGCCGGTCTTCTGTGTTGCCTTCTCCTGGGGCATGGGCACAAGAATGGCCTGGCCACAGTCCTTACAGCGCACGCGTTTGCCGGCCATGTGGTCCAGCACGTTATATCGATGCCCGCAGTTGTCACATCTAAATATGATTGCCATGTCAAAGCCCGCCCGGGCAGTAATGCCCCGCCCGCTTGCGAAATGGACGACCTATTGTGCGGTAAGCAGGCCAACTAAACAAGGTATGGGCCGGCTTTTGTCGCAAGGACGATTACAGACGAGATTCAGACCCCGGCTACCGAAGTCCAATCGCATCGCCGCTTCATTGGACGAGAGCCCCTGGGGCAAGTTCCGGTTCAAGCAAAAAGCCCCGGGCGTACGGCTTTGCGATCGCGGTAATCCGCACCAAACCCATCCGTCTTGCAGCAGTTCCTACGCCTTCCCTTGCAGCCCCCTCCCGGGCGAATATCATTATCCCTTCACCGTTACTTGGAAAACGGTCTAGGTATTTAAAGGATCCATATGGCTACTTTGACAGGCAATGCAGTAATTGGGCAGTCGGGCGGACCGACTGCCGTCATCAATCAGTCCCTGGTCGGTGTTATCGAAGAGGTCAAGAAGGCCGGTCACATCCAGGAACTGCTCGGTGCTCGGCATGGCGTGAAGGGCATCGTCAATGAACAGTTCATTCCTCTGAAGAACGTTCCGGACAGCCTCCTGAAGCGGATCGCCGACACTCCCGCGGCGGCCCTGGGTTCCACCCGCGACAAGCCGGATGAAGCCTATTGCCAGAAGATCTTCCAGGTCTTCGAGAAGAACAACGTCCGATATTTCTTTTACGTCGGCGGCAACGACTCGGCGGACACGGCCCGCATCGTCAACGACCTGGCCAAGAAGGCCGGTTATCAGCTCCGTACGATCCACATTCCCAAGACCATCGACAACGACCTGCGCGTCCACGACCACACCCCGGGCTATGGCTCGGCGGCCAAGTTCGTGGCGGCGGCGATGATGGGTGACAATTACGACAACCGGTCCCTCCCGGGCATCAAGGTCAACATCATCATGGGTCGCCATGCCGGCTTCCTGACGGCCGCTTCCGTCCTGGCCCGTCGGCATAAGGAAGATGGCCCGCATTTGATCTACGTCCCCGAAGCCCCGGTCAGCGAAGAGAAGTTCCTGGCCGATGTGGATCAGGTCTACACCAAGTATGGCCGCTGCCTTATCGCCATCAGCGAAGGCGTCAGCGCCCCCGATGGTAAGGCCTGGGCCGAGAAGATGGCCGAGCACATCGAGAAGGACAGCCACGGGAATATCCAGCTCTCCGGCTCCGGCGCTCTGGGCGACTTCTTCGCGAATATGATCAAGACCAAGCTGGGTGGCGGCGGCAAGAAGCTCCGCGTTCGCGCCGACACCTATGGCTACCTCCAGCGTTCCTTCCCGGGCTTCGCCAGCAAGGTGGACGCCGCCGAGGCTCGCATGGTCGGCCAGCTGGCCGTCAAGTACAGCGCCGAATCCGATGTAGACGGCAGCGTCGCGATGCGCCGCGTCG
>JBLNDH010000308.1:0-3810 GCA_050261455.1 Bacillota bacterium | reverse complement strand
GCCCGTTTAGCGGCGGCCCGCAGGGCCGGGCTCGTGTGCCCATCCCTCCCCCATTACCATCCCCGTAGTACCCCGGCCGTCCTGCCCATGCATTCTCCCGAAGCCCACGACGCTGCCGTGCCGAATCGCATCCGCATGCCGCAAATTCCTCGCCCGACCACACACCGATCCAACGACCGCTCTATTTCCCCTCGATCTCCTTCAGCAAGGCCTTGGCCTCCTTGGCCGCGGGTGTGTCAGGATACGTATCCGCGATCGCCTGAAGCTTCGGGCGTGCTAGATCATATTTCTTCAACGCCAGATAATTCTTGGCCATTTCCAACGCACTGCTCGCCTTCGCAGCGGCATCGCCGCCTCCACGCTCGCTTTGAACCTTCGTCCCTTCCTCCGGCCGGGTCATTGGCGCCGTCTCGCTGATGGGCCCGGGAGCATCCGCAGCCTCCACCGCGGCGCCGATATCAATCGCCCGACCGAGTACCCTGTCCGGTCCTGATTCATACGAGTACTTACCCAAATGGATCCCCACCACGTTTCCATCCACATCGATTACCGGAGCGCCGCTGAAGCCGCGCGAATCGACGGTGGTGTCGAACGTGTAGGCAAAGCAACGCCCCTCCATCGGTCGGCGAACCACTCCTTTGTAAACGTTCTGAGGCTTCTTCTCATCGTACGGCACCGCCACCAGAAATACGGTCTCCCCCGCGCCCGCCGGCGTGCGCCGTGCCGTCAGCACCTCGACAGGCCAGGTCTGCATCGGGTTCACCGCCATCACCAGACAGTCCAACGAAACGGGCGTGTCCGCCTTCATCGCGTGCTTGCGCAGGCTGACCTTCTTCTGCGGCATGCCGCGAGGGTACATGGCCCATGAAACGATCGAATCATTAAGCTGATCCAACGAGATCTGCTCGCCAACGATATGCTTGGCGGTCGCTGCAACCACGGCCCCGTTGGGCAGCTTCATCAGGAATCCGCTGGCCCCGCCGAACGTCAGGTTGGGTTTCAGGCGAGCCTCATGGCTCAGCAGAATCTGCGGCCACTGCGCCGGCTCCTGGGTTACCCAGGCCGGCCGGCTGGTCTTGGCAACCGGAGTGATACTGATGCTCCCCGCCGACCCGGTTTCCTTCTCGCCCGTGGCTGGGCTCTCGCTCGTGTCCTGGCTCTCCAGAAAGCCAAGCGCCGTGGTCAGCACTGCCGCGGTACAGACATCGTGCTCCATCCCCGGAACATCCAAAAGCTTGGCCTGAAACCCCGCTTTGGCGTATCCGCCATGGTAGATGTCCAGAATGTTCCCATGCCGAAAATCCTTGGTGCCGGTGATGAAAACAAAACGGACGCCGCGTTTCGCCCGCCCAATCTCATCCGCCGTCGCTTCGAAAACGCCATACGGACCGTTGTCCCGGCCTGGGATCGGTTTCGCGTTAACCTGTGGAACCGGCCCGCAAAAATCCGCCCCGCAGTTCTGGATCGTCCCACGAAACACCTCCGGCTGGAAGAAGGCCACCATACCCGCGATGCGGGCTCCTCCGGAAAAGCCGGACGCATAGACACGCTGCGGGTCGATCTTGTATCGCTCCATCATCTTCAACGCCCCCAGCACGGCCAAGCCGCGGCGGCGACTGCTGTCTTGATTGTTGCCCGAGTTCTGCGGTGCCAAAAACAGCAGCTTCCGCTGGCTCAGCACCGGCCCCCAACCCGGAGGCAGTTGCTCCATCCGATCGCCAGCATGGATGAATACGATCAATCCGAAAGGCTCTTTGCCCGTATAACTCGCCGGCACATGAACAAAGTATCGTCCCTGGCCGAGAGAAATCTCATAGTTGATGCGCGGACTGCGTTTCGAAACCTGTGGCTGCTCGCCGTCGAACGACTCCATGAAATTGCCCTGACGTACCGGCTCGGCCCCTCTCGTCATCCATGGAACGAGCAGCAGTACGATCAAGACGCCAAGAGACATTCGCTGGCGGTGCCTGGCGATTTCCATCCGCATGAGTGAACTCCTCCCTAAGAAATGCTGTTCCAATCCTAAAAACCCACGGCGCTGCAATGGGAAATTCCAACCCCACTGCAGTTCTGAATCCATCCCGGGATGTTGGCTCCAACGGGCAAGATTCTAATCGCCAGCCCTATCGCCAATCAATATTTGGCAATGTAGAATCCTCCTCCGACTATGCACGACACCGCCGCCATCTCCGCCGATCAGGTCAAGCTGGTGCTCGATGTCTCCCGCCTGCTGGTGGTCACCGCCGATCTGGATTTGCTCTTGAAACGCATCGCTGAAGCTGCCACATCGCTTTTGTCCACCGAACGTGCCAGTATTTTCCTTCACGACCCGCAGACCAACGAGCTTTGGACCAAGGTTGCCCTGGGAGCCAGCCAAATCCGCGTGCCCGCCACTGCCGGCGTCGTCGGCCATGTCTTCAAGACCAACCAGTTGGTCGAAGTCCCTCATCCCTATGATGATCCGCGATTCAATCCCGATCCTGATCACAATCAGGGCTTTGTCACCCGCAATCTGCTGACCGCCCCCATGCACGATGTCGATGGCCGCCCCCTCGGAGTCCTCCAGGCGGTCAACCGCATCGGTGGCAGCTTTACCCCTGCCGACCACGCCATGATCACCCTCCTGGCCGACCAGGCCGGGGTTGCCATTCAACGCTATCGCCTCCAGCAGGAGGTCACGCGCGCCACCAGCCTCCGCCATGAGATGGACCTGGCGCAAAAAGTGCAGGCTGCCATGATCCCCGCTCAGCCCCCGCACGTGCCCAACCTCAACGTCGTCGGCTGGATGCGATCCGCATCCTTTACTGGAGGCGACTGCTACGACCTGTGGCCGATGGACAACGATCGCCTGGGAATCTTCCTCGGCGATGCCTCCGGTCATGGCGTGCCCGCCGCTTTGGTTATCTCCCAGGTGCGCTCTCTGATCCGCGCTCTAGCTGAAGTGAACCGCGATCCAACCTGGCTTCTGACGTCCGTAAACAGCCGCTTGGCCTACGATCTTGAGGCCGGCCGCTTTGCCACCGCGCTCGTGGGATCTCTCGATTCGCAGGGCTCGCTCCGTTGGTCCAGTGCCGGGCATGGCCCGGTGCTCCTTCGGCCTCGCCCCGATGCCCCGTTCCAGGCCATCGAAGCCATGGGCCCGCCCATTGGCATTTCCCCGGACCTGCGAATCGAACCGCCCATGTCCGTCAACCTCGAACCCGGCGGACTACTGGTCCTCATGAGCGATGGCGTCTTCGAGTCGCGTAGCCCTGCCGGTACCTTCCTCGGCCTGGATCGTGTCATCGAAGTGCTGGATCAATCCCGCACCCTGTCTCCCTCGGAGATGCTCGCGTCCCTACGCCAACTTCTCCATCAATGGCAAGGCCACGAAGAGCCCATGGATGATCAGACCCTCGTGATCGCCCAGTATTGCCCGTTGCCTTGATCCGCTCTGCACGACAAGATCCGCCGGTTGTTTGCGGCTCGCCCTCCCATCCCTTGCCCCAAGCCCCGCTCACACCCGCGTGCAGACGCCGCTGAAATACGACGGTTCACTCGATTTCTCAGACGCAATATCCTATTTCTCTTCTGCGATAGCGTTATAATACACGGTCATCATCACGGAGGATGACATGGGTAGAGTCGACCTATCATCGCTCGGTTTTGGGGATCTGCTCGCACGTGAATGGCTTGCCACTTTCGGGAACGGATCGTTCGCCTGCTCGACGATCTGTGGCTTGAATACGCGAAAGTATCACGGCTTGCTTGTTGCTGCGATGACCCCGCCCGTCCGCCGGATGGTTCTGCTCTCCCGTGTCGAAGAAACGG
>JBLNDH010000307.1:0-3878 GCA_050261455.1 Bacillota bacterium | reverse complement strand
CAGAGGCTTGATCACCGAGCCCCCTTGCACCTCGTGATCGTATTGGCGAATGACCCAGTGCTTCGAGGCGATATTGGGGTGGGCCAGGAGGGCCAACAGGCGATCGCGGACCTTCTGTCCCTTGTCCTGGGTCCCTTGACCCTTGCCATGGGCGCTACTGCGTTTCACCGCCACACCCTTGGCATGCCGCTTGGGAATGCCATGGTGCAGGACGTGCATCGCCAGCCGGCCGACTTCCGTGCCCTGGTAATGCAGGATCAGCTCGGCATTCTCCGTGCCGAAGTAGCCGATGACCGTGGCTTCCACATCTTCGCCCGCAGCCAGGTCCAGAAGCTCCTTCACCTTCTCCTGCGGCACAGCAAAGACCATGCGTTCCTGCGCCTCAGAAATCCAGATTTCGGCATATCGCAGGCCGGCGTACTTGAGTGGCACCTTGTCCAATTCGATGAACGCGCCAAGTTCCTCGCCCATCTCGCCCACCGCTGAGGACAGGCCGCCGGCGCCGCAGTCGGTGACCGCGGTATACAGGTTCCGATCCCGCGCCTGCAGGAGCACATCCGTCACCTTCTTCTCGGTGATGGCGTTGCCAATCTGCACGGCATGGGAGAATTCGTCGGCATGAGTATCGGTCAGTTCGGCCGATGAGAACGTCGCACCGTGAATCCCATCGCGCCCGGTTCGGCCACCCATGACGACCACCGCGTCGCCCTTCAGGGCCCGCTTGTGAATCTTGTCGCGCGGAATCATTCCCACGCAGCCGCAGAACACCAGCGGATTGCCCAGGTATCGGTTGTCGAAATACACCCCCCCGTTGACCGTCGGGATGCCCATGCGGTTGCCATAGTCGCGCACGCCCGCGACGATCTGCTGCAAAATCCGCTTGGGATGCAGCACGCCCTTGGGCAGGTTCTCCCGATCGTAATCGGCGGACCCGACGCAGAAGACATCGGTGTTGGCGATGGGCTTCGCCCCCAGTCCCGTCCCCAGAATATCGCGGATCACCCCGCCGATGCCCGTAGCGCTGCCGCCATACGGCTCAATCGCGCTGGGATGATTGTGCGTCTCCACCTTGAAGCAGACGGCATCCTTCTCATCGAATACAATCACGCCCGCGTTATCGACGAACACCGACAGGCAGAACTCCCCTTTGTCGCCCTTCCCCATCAGCTCCATCGTGCTTTTGAAGATCGTATCCTTGATGAGGTTGTTGTAGTGCCGCTTGGCGACGACCTTCCCCGACTCATCGCGGACCTCCAGATCCACCGCACTCTTGAGCGTCTTGTGAACGCAGTGTTCCGACCACGTCTGGGCCAGCGTCTCCAATTCCACATCCGTAGGCTCGCGATTCTGTTTCTTGTAGTAATCCTGAATCGCCTTCATCTCCGCCAGCGAAAGGAACAGGTGCTTCTCCCGGCTCAGCTTCATCAGTTCCTTATCATTGAGCTTCAGGATGCTCGCATAGCGAACCTGCAACTTATACTCGCGACCAGCCGGGAATTCCTTAGGGATAAACGCATCGAAGTGGACCGATTCCACCACACCATTGGCCAACACGCGGCTGGCAATCCGGCTCAACTCCTCGTGGGCCACCTTTCCCTCGATCAGATACGATCGTCCCGTTCGCACGTCGCGAACCGGCAAGCCCATGTCACGAATCGCCATCTCCGTCGAATTGGCCACCGGATCCATCACGCCGGGTTTGAGATGGACCTCAATCCGGCTCCGCCCGGCATCCTGAGGCGGCTTCTGAACCAGTTCAGCCCGCTCGACAATCGGGTCGGCCAAGAGTTCGCTGGCAATCTGGGCGACCTCTTCGGCAGTGGCATCGGTATCAATTAAGAAAATCCGAGCGGTTTCGATCGGCCCAACCGTGGTGCCGAACTCGGCAATCTGGCGACGAATGGATTCCCCCAGCAAATCAACAGCGGCTTCGCCTCGCGGCGAGGGAGCCGCCTTCACATCGATGCGGTAAATCATGGTGCGGAATTGTAGCGATTCAGGCGACGAATTGAATCATCGCCCAATCCCGCCAACCCTGCCACAGCAGATTGAACCGGTGCGGATATCGTTCATCGTTCCACGGCCTCTATGACCTGCCGTGGGTTCGCTTGCCGGAATTCCTGCGTTTCTGTCACCGATTTGAAGTCGCCGCGCAACGCCTTGAGTGCCGCCCGCTCATTCTCAATCTCCCGCGCGGTGCGGACCCCCATCCGTCGGAAGATCCCCATCGGCGGGCACCACCCCTGAACCGCGTGCTGCAACAGGAATCCCGATGCAACCATCGGCAAAAGCAGCCACTTCCGCCCGCCCAGCAAGCTCATAAACGAGCCAAAAAGCACGACCGACGCCGCATTTCTCTCCAGCGTCCGCTCGATATCCCACTCCTCATCGAGTTCTCCCAGCCGGTGATCAATCTCATCCGGATGGGCCGCAAAATAAGCGATCCTGGACTCCGTCTGGCGGCGAATCTCCTCATTCACCTGCTGATTGGTATGCAACACAACGCGATCCGTCGTCGATGGCACTGCCGTCATAGCAACCTCCAATTGGATGAGCTCGCCTTAAACAAGGCGAGCGAGTTGCCATGGGCAAACCCCATGCCTCCGCCCTCAAATCGCGCAATCCGCCCGTCTAGCGGCGGCCGCAGGGCCGGGCGTCTTTCCAATCAAACCCCTCATTCCAGCGATTTCAAACTGCGGACGCCCTCTACGCCGTCTGCATCTTACCCAGCAACTGCACCGACTCATCGAATACCATCGCCGGCGAGATCCGCGTCAGGCAGCGGTGATCCAAGGGGCATTTCTTCTTCTGGCAAGGCCCGCAGTAGACCTTGGTCGCCACTTTGCGTTCCTTGGCAAACCAGGTCTCGCTCCACTCCGGATGAGTCGGGCCAAAGATCGTGACGACCGGCACATCAAACGCCGCCGCAATATGCCTCGGCCCGGTGTCGTTGGTCACCATCAAATCACACCGCCGGACAATCTCCTTCAGCGAGCCCAAGGTCAGCCCCTTGGCCGGCAGATCCACCGCGGCATGCTTCATGTTGCGATGAATCGCATCCAGAATCCGCCGCTCACGCGGCGAGCCGCTGATCAAGATCGTCGCGCCCAGTTCGTCAATGAACCGATCCGCCAATTGGGCAAAGTGCTCCGGCATCCAGCACTTGGCATCGCCGTACTGCGCTCCCGGGTTCAGCAGGATCCATGGCTTACCCCCCTGCTCGGTCGGCCGGCAGGTCGCGGGGTCCAGCCCTGAGCGTTCCAGAAGCTGCGTCGCCGCCTTGCGTTCCGACTCGGTGACAAACAACTCCAAGTGCAGATCGCGGTTGCGCGAGCCCAGGTACTGCACGATTCCCATGTAGTATTTCACGATGGGCGTGGGGACAAACTTGCCACGATCCTTCGCCGGGAGCAGTTTATCCGTCAAAAGGAAGCTGCGCCCGTCGCGTTCGTAGCCGATGATCCGATCGATGCCCGCCGTCTTGCACAGCAGCGCCGTACGGAACGAGTTGGGCAACAGCAGCGCCATATCGAACTTGCCGGCCCGCAATCGCGCCGCCAGATCGACCAGGCCGCGACCCGCCTTTCCCTTGGCTCGCCCGGTGCGATAGGTGATCAATCGATCGCACCATGGCATTCCCGCGTAGATCGGCTTCACATACCGCCGCAGGAGGTAGCTGATATGGGCCTTGGGATATAGTTCACGCAATGCCCGCAACATGGGCGTCGCCATCACGGCATCACCTACCCAGTTCGGCTGCACGACGAGTATTTTTTCGGCTTCTGACATTCGGGCAAGTAATATACCCTCACTGCCTCCAGAGACGAAGAGGCACGCCATGCTCATTCGCGGAGTCTTCACGAACGAGGAAACGCCCC
>JBLNDH010000306.1:0-5263 GCA_050261455.1 Bacillota bacterium | reverse complement strand
GATGGCCAGGCAGTGCCCGGCGCGTCTTTTGCAGTGAAACCTCGTAGGCTGTCTCTGCCTTGCCAGAGCCATTGAATGACTGTGACGAGGCGTGCCGATGTGAGGCTGCTATGACGACGTTGTTGACTCAGCGTGAAGAACACGCCGAAAGAACTCTGAGTGCTTACGGGCGAGCGATGGTCGACGAGCCGGAATGTCACCCTCTCTGGGGAATCCTCGGAGGAGGATTGATCGGACTCGGCTTGGGCCGGTCATCTTTGCTCGGCTTGGCTGCAATTGCTGCGGGAGGCGTGCTGGTCTATCAATCACTCGGCGAGCGGCCATCCAGACGTGCTTCGCCTGGTGCATGGCGTGAGCGACCCACCGAGTCGGCCCGCGGATTCACCACAACCGCCCGTGTGCCCCAATTCGGGTTCCCCGTCTACAGTGGTGGCGAGCATCCCGAGCCAGACGACGAGGTCGATGAAGCTTCGATGGAATCGTTCCCCGCCAGCGATCCTCCCGCTTATACAACTCGTCGTGTTTAGAACGGTATCGCACCGATGTAACGCTCGCCCTCCCCTCAGAGCCTCGCTCTCGTCAGCCCGCAAAGGGCGTTCATTGGTGCAATCGCTTCACTTCCGATCGCCCACCAGATGCCCATTCTGCAACATCAGCACGCGATCCGCCTCACCGGCCAGCGATCGATCGTGTGTGACCATGAGGATCGTCTGCCCCTTTTCACGATGCAGCTTCTCCAGAACATCCATGATCTGCCGGCCCGTCTCGGTGTCGAGATTGCCCGTCGGCTCATCTGCAAACAGCACGCGAGGCGAGTTCATCAGCGATCGCGCAATTGCCACCCGCTGCCGCTCGCCGCCGCTTAACAGGGCTGGCCGATGCTTCAAGCGGTGCCCCAACCCCAATTGATCCAGCACATTCGCCGCCCGCTCCCGCAACTCCGCCCGCTTGGATCGGAATTGTCCCCAGGACAGTTCGATCATGGGCGCCAGCAGGGTATTCTCCAGCACATTGAGCTCCGGCAGCAGGTGATAGAACTGGAAAACGAACCCAAAATGCCGATTCCTCAGCCGGCTCCGCTCCGCCGCCGACATCGCGCTGAACTCGGTGCCCTCGTAGTCGATTGTCCCCCCATCCGGCACATCGAGCGCCCCGAGCAGATGCATCAGCGTGCTCTTGCCGGAGCCAGACCGTCCTTCGATTGCCAGGAACTCTCCCTCACGCACCGTCAGGTCGATTTGCTTGAGCACCTCGATGATGCTATCGCCCATGCGGAAGCTCTTGCGAAGCCCCGAGGCGCGGATAATGGCCTTTGTCGCGGTAGGCTGCACAGTCTGGGGGGTGGTCGGCATCAAATCATTCCCATGTGAATGGACCATTGAACGTGGCGACTATTCCCAGCGAAGCGCCTCTACCGGCTGCATCCGAGCCGCCCGGATCGCCGGCACCAGGGCGCCGATAATGGAGGAGATGATGGCCACAATGAGAATGACCGCCACTTCATTGGGGTTCATCGTGTTGGGGATTGTATCGAACAAATACACGTCGGACTTCCAGATCTCCCGTCCGGTCAGCTCGGCCAACGTCGAGTGCAGCCAGTTAATGTTGTGAACGATCAGGTATCCGACCAACAGACCCAACCCAGCACCGACGACGCCGATGGCTGCGCCATATCCCAGGAAGATGCCGGCTACGCCGCTGGAGGTCGCCCCCACGCTCTTGATGATCCCGATGTCCTTGGTCTTCTCCACCACGATCATATAGAAGATGCAGAAGATCAGGAAAATCGCGACGACGCTGATGATGGAGAACAGGAAGGTGACGAGGCTCTTTTCGTTTTCAACCGCGTTCAGAAACTGCGCATGGGTCTCTTCCCAGGTCTTGACCTCGTAGGGGAAGTGAATGTCGTAGCCATGCTCCGCCGTCACGGCATCGGCAACCTCCCGGATCTTCTGCCGCGCCACGGCCAGATCCGCGCCGGGCTTCAAAGCGATCTGGATATCTCGCGTGCGGGCCGGCTGGCCATCAGACCCATCCATCTGCAGGTCCCGCTGCAGCGTCTTGAAAGCGACGTACACTGTGTTCGAATCGTACAGGTGGACCTTGGTTCGGCTGTCATCCACGATCCAGTAGAAATTGACCGTCTTGCTGGTGATGTCCAGCGATGCCTGCTTTGGCTGCAGCGGCATCACCGTCAATACCACCGACGCCTGGTAGATCGCATCCGTGTCACGGTTGGTGATGTTGCCGTTCCGGTCCTTTTTCAGGCCGATTACTCCGCTGCCGACGATCATTCCATCCCAGGTCTTGGGATTCTTGCCCCGCGGGTTGAACCCCGGCGGGGCTTTGTAGTCAACACCCGGCACCAGTCCGAAGCTGATCTCCTTGTCCCCTTTCATCCGGTACAGCGACTCGCCAAACCCGTTCACCTCGCTGATATTGGCTGGATACCCGATGACCGATACGCCGGCGAGGATCCGCGATTGACCATAGAGGGCGATGTTGACCAGCCCGAACGAGCGGATGACCGGGGCGGCGGCTTTCACCTCCGGTAATCCCTCAATCCGCTGAATCATCTCCTCATAGTAGGGGAAGCCCAACATGGACTGGCCTTCGACGATGACGTCGCCGCTGATCGAATGGAACGATTCGCGGAACATCCGCAGCCAGCCACCCATGACGCTGATCACCACCAACACCATGGTGGTGCAGAGCATTACCGCGATCAGCGACACCCACGCGATCCGCCGCTTCCGCAGATACTTCAATATGAGGAGATGTTTGTACATTTCGTAGTTGTCAGTTGCCAGTTGTTAGTTGCCAGTTGCAGTCTCTGCTGGCAACTGGCAACTAACAACTACTAACTTCCTCTCTACTCCATAGGCTTCATCAGCGGGAACAGGATCACATCGCGGATACTTTCCGCGCCGGTGAGCATCATCACCATGCGATCGATTCCCATGCCCATGCCCCCGGCCGGGGGCATGCCATACTTCAAAGCCGTGATGAAATCGTCGTCGATCTTCTGCTGATCTTCGCCGACCTGATGCTGGAAATGCCGCAACTGCACATCCGGGTCGTTCAATTCACTGTACCCTGGCGAAATCTCCTGCCCATTGATCGCCAGCTCGTAAACATCGGCGAAATAGGAATCTTCGCGATTCTCCCGCGCCAGCGGGATGATTACGGAGGGGATGTGCGTGACGAAGCAGGGATCGATGAGGGTTGGCTCAATCAGCTTCTCGTACACTTCCTGAAGCTGCTCGGCCGGCGAAAGCCGCTGGAGATGTTCAACCCACCCGGCGACTTTGCCCTTGGTCGACTCATCGGCTCCCAGCCGTTCCGAATAAAGGGTGGCCACTCGCTGCACCACCGCCGGGGTTTCCTGGATCGGCTTCTTCTCAAACTGCCAGCCTGTCCGCTCCTGAACCAAATCGGCCATTCGAACCCGCCGCCACGGCCGAGTCAGGTTGATCGTCCGCGTGACTTGCCCCTGGGCATTCTTGTGCTCAATCTTCAGCGTGCCCAAGACCGTCTCGGCAATGTGACAGATCATGCTTTCAACCAGGTCGGCCATCGTCTGCCAGCTGCCGAACGCCTCATAGGCTTCGAGCATGGTGAACTCGGGATTGTGCCGGGGGCTGATCCCTTCGTTGCGGAAGTTACGGTTCAGCTCGAACACCTTGGTGAACCCGCCGACCAGCAGTCGCTTAAGATACAGCTCCGGGGCGATACGCAGGTAAAGCGGAATATCCAAGGCATTGTGGTGGGTTACAAACGGCCTGGCCGCTGCACCACCCGCCAAAGGCTGCATCATTGGGGTTTCGACTTCCATGAAGCCTCGCTGCTTCATGAAGTTACGAACTTCCTCGACGATGCGGACACGCAACTTCAGGGTCTTCATCACTTGGGGATTGGCCCACAGGTCCACATAGCGCTGTCGGTAACGCAACTCCACATCCGACAGGCCTTCCCACTTGGCCGGCGGAGGCAACAAGGCCTTGCTGGCCATTGCCAGCGAGGTCGACCAGATAGTGGTTTCGCCCTTCTGGGTGGTGCCCAGGGCACCTTCCACGATGATGAGGTCTCCCAGATCGACCAGGTTTCGCACCTGCCAGGCGGTCTCATCCAGCCGCCGCTTGTCTAGTGCCACCTGCAAGTCGCCGCTTTCATCTCGCAGCGTCAGGAATGACAGCTTCCCCATGTCCCGCTTAAGAATAACACGGCCAGCGACCTTGACTGTTGGGCCGCCATCGTGTCCCATCTCCGGTTTATATAATGACTTAATCTCCCCCAAGGGCCTGATGCCGTCGGTGTACCCGCCGCGCGGATCCATGCCCAACTCACTGAGTTTCTGACACTTCTGACGCCGTTCCTGTTCGTAGGGGTTATTCGTGGTTTCCATAGTAAATGACGTCGATGATAGTCTTACCTGGGACGATGTCAAAAACCCTCCGGCTGTGGCATCGTTATTGCAGAGACTGTCTCAAGCCCCTTGGCGACCCCAAAAACGGGGGTGTGCTTGACCCCCTAATGGCGAGCCAGTAGAGTTTTCCCCCAATTCCAGCGTATCGGAGGTATTTTCTATGCAGGAATTCGATGTTTTGAAGCGACTGGTCCAAGAGGCCGAGGACGACGTAGCCAAAGCCGAAGGTGGTAACAAGGCGGCTGGCACGCGCGTTCGCAAGAAGATGCAGGAGATCAAGTCTGCTGCTCAGGAAGTGCGTAAGAAGGTCCTCGAAGGCCGTGAGACCGAGCCGGGTGTACCGCAGCCGTGAGCTGTGGACGGTAATGTCGCCAGTGAGCGGGTAATAACCGTTCATTTGGGTTTATCACAGCCAATAGACAACGGGGGCGAACCTCACCGTTCGCCCCCGTTGAGAACGAGTGTCCAAACCTGAGATTCGAGCAGCAACACTTCAGTTCAGTAGCCGCGAGTTTGGAAACGAGTTCTTCATAAAAAAAGAACCATGCCCCCAAAATTCCTGTTCGACATCTCGGAAATCGACCTCAACCACGTGATGTTTGGCCCGGAGGTCATCCGCCAGTACAACCCCCAACGCGGCGATATGGAACACCTCGACGGGGTGATTTACATCGACACAACGAAGGATCGGCTGATCGCCTACAAAGATGTCCGCGACAACGAGTTCTGGGTGGCGGGGCATATTCCTGGCCGGCCCCTGCTGCCGGGAGTGCTGATGATCGAAGCTGCCGCCCAGGCCGCTTCCTTCTACATGCGCAAGTACGTGAGCTGGACCGG
>JBLNDH010000305.1:0-3068 GCA_050261455.1 Bacillota bacterium | reverse complement strand
CGAGCCGTCATCGCTTGCGTCGTAGGCGCCGCCCGAACCGAGTTTCACCATCCCCTCTGCCTCGGTCCAGCGAAACATCTGCAGGTTTGACGTTCCCACCACCACGGATCCATCGGCGGATACCCCATCGGCGAACGTGTAGCCCCTTGAGGACCCCAGGGAACCCAGCACCCGTACCTTTCCGTCCGCTGTCCATCTCAAGGCCATCTGCCCGCCGCTGCTGCCTTGGGCATATCCCACTGTCACCTGGCCATCGTTCGAGACGGCCGTTGCGGAGTGGTCAGTGGCACCGGGTGCTTTGTCCAAGAGGATCATGCCTTGCTCTGTCGTCCAGCGAAATGCTCGATCTGCCCAGCCGGTAAGAGTTCCCGGGGCGGGTGCATAGACACGGCCGACAATCACCGAGCCATCGGCGCTGACCCCCTGAGCCACGGCGTTGGACAAGCCCGGGCCGGTGGTCAGGCCCACGATGCCTTCGCGGGCGCTCCATCGCACCGCGGCTGACCTTGCGTTGTACTGGCCATAGCCTACCACGACCGATCCGTCGGCCGACACGGCCATTGCCCGTAGCATTGCCTGCCCTGGCAAGCTGGGAAACCCCTGGAAGCTGGGGGCCAGCAACGCCGCCGAGGCACTTCCCGCCAGGAGGGTGAGTATGGTGGCGCAGGGCACGCCAAACCAGGTTTTCTTCAAGTACTCCACAACGACCTCCATGGGGCCTCTCGGGCGGGTCGACCGCCGCTATCAGCACGATCTGCGATGCTTGCCACTTCAATATAGCACGTGATTGCCATGGCGGCTAAACGATGGAGGGGTGGGGCGTATTGCGTAGTGCGTAGTGGGAGGAAAACCCGAAGGGCGAAGGCCGAAATCCGAGACAATGGCCAAGGGACAAATCCGGATGACCGATGAATGACCGATGTCCCAATGACGAAAGGGACCAACGGCGGAGGAGAAAGAATGGTCTGGGGTCCGCGAAGGGCAAACATGGGGGTGGACGGGGCGGCGAAGGAGGGGGTTGGGTAGATTGGAGCGGTGGGGATTGGGGGTGGTTTTGTTGAGGGGGGGTGTGGTATGGGAGAGGTCTGGGCTGGTGGAATATGAGTCAATTCAATGTTCAGCAGATTCGGGAACAGACGGTGGTGGAGTTTACCTGCGCGGCGCTGATGGATGCGCTGGAGTTGGAGCAGGTGGCGGGGCAGTTGTATCGGCTGGTGGATGAAGAGGATCGGCGGCATCTTGTGATGGATTTTCAGAGGGTGGAGTACATATCGAGCCAGGCGATTGGGATTTTGATCAATATGCATAAGAAGATTTCGGCATTGAAGGGGACGTTGGTGTTGTGCGGGCTGGGGGCGAGGTTGCAGGAGTTGTTGCGGATTACGAAATTGGATCGGGTGTTGACGGTGAAGCCGACGCAGAGAGAGGCGACGCGGGGGTGAGGGGGTGAGGAGTGATGGGGAAGGGGCGAGGAATCGGGGGAGTCCGGGGCGGCGCTGCCGAGGACTAGCGATACGACTCGGGAACTTCGTTCTCCAGAAGCAGCGACACTCTGGCGGTGAGGTGCATGAGTCCCAGGCCTGCTGCGAGAAGAAGGCCATATTGAATGGGGGGGAATTCACTGACTCTGTGCATCACGATGTCCAACGGTCCGAACAAGGCGTACCAGCTCACCGTCCTGGCCAGCATTTTCATTTTCCGATTGCCCTCGTCGGAGTCTTGTGACGTCCTGGCAATTTTGCTGGCGGCGAGGAACACCGCGGCCAAGGTGCTGAGCAGACCTACCGAGCCCATGACGTACATCGCGCGGAGGTTGCCCTCGGTCCATTCGCCCATATCGAGAAACATGAGCGAGAACCCGATTCCATTGGCCCCGAACGCCAATAAACACGCGACCACGCGGGTTCTCGTGGATGCCGTGTTCCAGGCCGTGGTCCATTCGCGCAAGATGCACATAGGGTTATAGGGTACTCGGATGGCAGTGTGCCGCATACCTTGCCGGGTGGTTCACGTTCTCTTCCTTGCCACAGATGGGGCACAGATGCACACCGATGGGTATTTTGTGGTGGAGGCATTGGCAGAGGTGAGAAGCACTCAATTGCGTGTATGGGCAAGTGAGCCTATGCCACGGTGGGCGCACACGGGCGGGACGCCCGTGCTACGTTGTTACGTGGTAGCGAAGGCCTGCTACGCTGAATCGGGGGCTGCTGTAGTGACAAGAGACAACTGATGGAGTTGTGGCGTCGGGTGGATCAGGCGGTGGGGAGGAGTTGGTCGGATTGGGGGTCGCGGCGGAGGGGGTGGTAGAGGGTGTCGCGTTCGACGGGGGTGTAGCCGGATTCGCGGATGAGGCGGTGGATGTCGGCGAGGTGGAGTTCCTGGTGGGTGGAGTTCGAGGTGTTGCGTTTGGTGATGTCGTACCAGACGACGGTGCCGTCGAGATCGTCGCAGCCGAAGTCGAGGGCCAGTTGCGAGAGGCCGATGCCTTGCATGATCCAGAAGGCTTTGATGTGGGGAATATTGTGGAGCATGAGGCGGGCGATGGCGAGGGTTTTGAGATCGGTGAGGCCGGTGGGGCCGGGGAGATGGCCGAGCTCGCTGCGGTCGGGGACGAAGGAGAGGGGGATCATGCAATTGAAAGCAGCGACGGAGCGACGAAGCGACGAAGCGACGGAGGGGAGAGGAGGGGGAGAAGCGACGGAGCGACGAGGCGACGAAGCGACGGAGGGGGGAGGAAGGGGAGAAGCGACCGATGCTTCTGCACCCTTTGCCGCTTCGCCGCTCTGTTGCTTCGTCGCTTCGATGGCGGCTAGAGAATCCGCCTGCAATTGTCGCAATTTCACTAGATGGGAGATGCGTTCGGAGGGGGTTTCGAGGTGGCCATAGAGCATGGTGGCGTTGGAGGGGATGCCGAGGGAGTGGGCGGTGCGATGAACTTCGAACCACTTGTCGGCACGGACTTTTCCTTTGAAGGCCTGGTCGTGAACGCGGTCGTCGAAGATCTCGGCGCCGCCGCCGGGGAGGGAACCCAGGCCGGCCTCGCGGAGCGCGAGAAGGGTTTCGGGGAT
>JBLNDH010000304.1:0-4041 GCA_050261455.1 Bacillota bacterium | reverse complement strand
CGCGCCGGGTTCGTCGCTTCGCGACGGCCCCGGATTCCCTGTCGTTTAGAAAACTGCCGCCCCAATCCCGGCTCGGCGCGAACCTCGCTCCCCAGCGACATTGCCCACCTCTGCCGCTAATATTTCTCCCATGGAAATCGAACCCACCTTGCTCAAAGTCCTGCGTGCCGCGGCCGGCCGGATCGTCCAACCGGCTGACCCCCAACCCGTCGGCGATTGGAAAGCCGACCTTGCCTGGATCATCCTCAAACAACTTGACCAGACCCCTCCCGAGCAGGGCCAGGCCTTCCTTCTGGGCCTGGAGTCCTTAAGTAACGAGTCTTGGGCGATCTTTGGCTATCCCTTCCCCAAGCTTCCCGGTTCCCAGCAGGATGAACTGCTGACCCGGGTCGAGAATGTGTCCGTACGCACCCAGTGGCAGCAGCCCCCCAAAGAGTTCATCACGCAACTCGTCACCTTGAGCGACGAGGCGGCCCGACGGATCGAAAACGGTGAAGTGGTCGATCGCCCGGCAGACTTGCCCGACGCCGACGATGAACAGTTGTCCCCTGAATAGTCAGTGGCGAACTACCTTGGCCACCTGTTCCAGAAGCTCGTCGTAGGAAAACCGGGTTTTGACCAAGTATGCAGTGGCCCCCAAGCGTTTGGCGGAGTCCATGCGGCCATCATCCGACAAGGCCGTCAGCATGATCACCGGCAGCTCCCTCAGCGTCGGCTGTTCCCGCAGTTTCGTCAACAAGGTCATGCCATCCATCCCCGGCATCATCACGTCCAGGAGCACCAGGTCGGGCATGGCGTGACGCAGCAAAGCCCACGCTTCGTCCCCGTCGGCGGCTCCGATCGCGTTGTATCCCTCCCGACGAAGGATCTTCACCACGACCTCACGCGTGGTCGTCGAATCTTCGACGACCAGGACCGTCCTCCGTGCAGACTCTACCCCGGTGTAATCTCGCAACGTCAGACAAGCAGGGAAGTTAGCAGACATGGCTATCCGCCGTTCTCTTCGCCGGTACGGACGCCCAGCTCATTGGGATTCGAGGAATCGTTCCTTTCCTCACCCGGTTGCACCTCGTTGGCCGGCGAGCGGCGAGGTGATGGTCCGGCTGGCTGGCGCCACAATCCTTCTCCAATTTGCGAATCGCGTGCCACGTACAATGCCGCACCCTTCTGCCCTGCTTCAGTTGTCGGCGTTGCACTGGCTGGGCCATGGCCTTTGTGATTCTGCTGAGCCAGCTCAACCATGCGCTTGGGATCCCCAGACCCTGCCACCTTGGACCGCTCGTGTACTGCGGCATTGCGCCCATCAGCGGTCGAGCTGTATCTCATGCCGATCGTAAGTTCCGCCTCGCCCTGCAGTAACCGGTTGACCAACTCCACCCCCTGCATCAGCGAGTGATCGGTGTTGGAGACCTCGTATTTCCACATGCCAAAGCGGCCTCGGCTATAGACATTGTGTTTCTCCAGAAACGGAATCGTCTGAGCGAGAATCGCATCCCGCTCGACCGTGGGAGTGGGATAGGAATACTTGGCGTCAAAAACCCAGGTGTCGACGATATCGTCCTGATCCTTCTCGCTGATGAGGCCGGCGTTGATCAAGCCACGGATGACCTCATCCACGACATGCTGTCCGTCCACCGGTTTGAACTCGCTATAGCTGACTTCGCAAAGGAGGCTGTAGTAACGCTTATTGTCGGGCGTCATGTAAGGCGAATAATTGCTGAGATAGGTAACGCGGTAGAAGGGGCAATTGCTCTCGGGAAAGTACATCCAACTCTTGCTGGAAGGGCAGGGTTGATTAAGACCAATGCCGACCATGTATCCGCCACTGTGCCGCAATGATCTGGCGGCCCGCTTGATGTCGCGAGGCACATCGCCGTTGAGCACATCATTGCAGAGCTTGTCCACCGACATGGTGCTGATCAGAGCGTCGTAGCTGACGACCTGGCCATCGGCAAAGTGAACCTGCTTACGCGTGAGATTGATGAAATCGACCCGCTTGTTCAGATGGATATGCCCCTCCAGATGCGGGCCGAATCGGCGGTAAAACTCCCCGGTGCCCCCGAACAAAGGGAACTTGAACTGGTTGTTCGGGCCCCAGGCAAAGTCATCGTTGCCCATGACCACGTTGCGAATGGCGCGGTTGATGTCGATGAGAGCCACACGCTCCCCGATCCACTCTTTGTTCATCATTTTCGGCGGATGCGCCCAGACCTTGAAGTTGTACGGCTTCATGAAGTATTTCGCGATGCCATCGCCAAAAACGGCATCGATGAATTCCTCAAAGTTGCGGGCGGCCTTGGGATTGCGCTGGGTCTGCGCTTCCACCAGGCCCGTGAGGCATTCACAGCAGACTTCTTTCGGCAGGTACCGGATGTTGTTCTGGAACGGATAGGGCACCCAGGTATCGAACATGCGCACCCAGCACTCGCGCATGTTGAGTTGATAGTCGTCGCCCATCAGCTTGTCGAAGCAATCGTCGTAGTACTTGTAATGGCTGAACATCACATGCCCGCCGATGTCCCAGGTGAACCCCGCGGAGTCTGTGAAGCTGCTGGCCAGGCCGCCAATGTGATCCAGACTGTCATACATCTGGAAGTTCCGGTAGCCCAACTCCTTGAGCCGGTATGCTGCACCCAATCCGGTTGGCCCGGCGCCGATGATGACGATTTTTTTTTCCATGCCAGACTCCTATGCCGAGGAGGTATGTGCTGATGACAAGCCACGAACCGCACACTCGTTCAGGACCCCGGCGTGGCCTGGTAGGTGTAGGCGATCTCCACGTCGGAGAGGCGGGCGATCGGGCGGTTTGATGGCCGATCCTCCTTTTTGATCGCTTCGGCGATCAATCCCTGCATTGATTTGACGGTATTGTCCCAACTGCTCTGCTTCGCCCGTTCGGTCGCTCGCTGAATTCGCTGCATGTCGGGCTGATGCAGGGCCTGGCTGATTGCGGCGATGAACTCGTCCTTGTGCTTGGCGATGGAAACCAGGTCGCTGTACTGGCGGACAACATCCTTCACAGGGGTGCTGATGACGGGCCGTCCCGTCGCGAAGTACTCCAGGACCTTCGTTGGGTTGATGTATTCGGTCGCGGTGTTGATTGCGAACGGCATGATGCACACGTCGAACGCCTTGCAGTAATTGGGCAGCACTTCGTAGTCGCGCCCGCCCAGCCAGAACAGATTCGGCGCATGCGGCAGCAGGTTGGGATCGATTTTCACCACTGGGCCGACCATAGCGATCGACCACTCTGGCCGCTCGCGGGCCACCTCGCTGACCAGGGCGTAATCCACACGCTCGTCGATCACGCCGAACCAGCCGAGAATGGGCCGGGCCATAAAGTCGATGTCGGGCGGAATGAGGGTGTGCTCGTCGCGGGCTTTAGCGAAGTGCTCATACTCGACGCCGCAGCCGAAGAAATGCACGTTGTGGTGGCCTTGCTTCTTCCGCAAGAACAACTCATAGCCGCCCGCGAAGACAATGTCCGCGTATTGCATGAGACGCTGTTCATTGTCGAGCAACGCCTTGGGCGCCCCGGTGAACTGCGAAAGCTCATCCATCGAGTCATAGACGATGCCGCGATTCTGGAAGTGCCCCAGCGACCAGGCCGCGTCCATCGGACTGTAATACCAGAGCAGCGGCGCATCAAACTCGCCATTGTCGTTGACGGTGTCGATCGCTTCCTGCACGAACTGCCGCAACAGTCCCGGCAGCTTGGGATCGCGGTTGAGCGACGGGGGAATGTGTGGCGTCAGGACCGCGACGTTGGGCATTACACGGTGCGTCGAGAAATAGGGCGGCTCCCCGTCGCGCACATCGAAAAAGGGCTCTTCGACGAAGAGTATGCGGTGTTTGCGGGCGAACCGGGAAAGGAACTGCTGCGGCCGCTGCCACACGAATCCCCATCGCAAATGGCTGAAGACGACGATGCCGTAGCGATCGGTGAAACGCTTCTCCGCCGGCTGCGGAGTCGAGGCAACGCCAATCAGGCTGGCCGCGGGCGCTTCGGCGGCCAACCCCGGTACGGGCTCGGCCTCGAGC
>JBLNDH010000303.1:0-3648 GCA_050261455.1 Bacillota bacterium | reverse complement strand
GCGTCGCTGCTGAATCATAATAAAGCAATCTGAGCCACGGAGTCACGGAGGGCGCAGAAGATGGTGGACGGGTATCTGGATCTGCAGGTCAATGGGTACGGAGGAGTGGATTTCAACCAGGATGACTTGAGCGCAGAGCAGTTGCATACGGCGTGTGAGCTCCTGCGCGATCATGGTGTCGGGGGAATTCTGGCGACGATCATCACGGAAGATCTCGATCGCATGACGCGGCGGTTGGGGCGGATTGTGGAATTGCGAGAGCGGGATGAGCTGGCTCGGCGCATGATCCTGGGATTTCACATTGAGGGGCCATTTATCAGCCCGCAGGAGGGATATCGCGGGGCGCATCCGCGGGATGCGGTGCGTCCGGCCAAGCCGGATGAGATGGAGCGGCTGTTGGAGGCTGCGGGGGGATTGACGCGGATCGTGACGCTTGCGCCGGAGGTCGATGAGGATCGGCAGACCATTCGAATGCTGGTCAAACGTGGGGTTGTCGCATCGGCGGGCCACTGCAATCCAAGCGTCGATCAGCTGAAGGCGGCGATTGATGCGGGCCTGAGCATGTTCACCCATCTGGGCAATGGTTGTCCGATGCTGATGCATCGCCACGACAACATCATCCAGCGGGTACTTTCGCTGGCGGATCGGTTGTGGTTGATGTTCATTGCCGATGGGGTTCATGTGCCGTTTGTGGCATTGGGGAATTACCTGAAGCTGGCGGGGCTGGAGCGGTGCATCGTGGTGACCGATGCGATTGCGCCGGCCGGGCGAGGGCCGGGGAGGTATAGCCTGGGGCGATGGGATCTGGTGATTGGGGAGGACCTGGTCGCACGATCGCCCGATGGATCGCATTTTGTCGGGTCGGGGCTGACGATGCGGCAGGCGCATCGGAATCTGCGCGGCGCACTGGGGCTTACGGAAAGTCAGATTATCCAACTGACCCAGACGAATCCGCGAGCGGCGGTGCGAGCGAACTGAGGAGGAGGGGAACGGGGTCAGGGGGCGGAATGGGTGACATTCTTCAGGATGGATCGTCTCTTGCGGATCGCGCGAGAGGGGCACTGGTTTTCGCGGGTTCTATTCGGAAAGCCCGAATTCTTTCCATGGCAATATATCGTAACCAGTACACACCAGTCCGCTATGGAAGCAGTTGCATCATAAGCAGTTGCCGCAACTCATCCATATCGGTTTATTATCGCCAAACATCTTATTTTCTTGAACCCATGGTGCCCCCAATCGTATGATTTAGTGCGGATGTGGAAAGCTACGTGAGAGTGAAAGAGATTGGATGGCTTTCCCATCCGGAGTTGTTCGGTTTGCGGCCGGGAACGGCCGGAAATGTGGGTCCGAAGCGCAACCTTCCCATTGGGGAATGGCGACCGGAGTACCAAAAGTCCTCCGGCTGCGAATCGGGCCCGCGTTTTTTTTGCGCCCTTACTTTCCCTTCGGCATCTGCGGTTCCATGACCAGATACGGTGTTGTCGGTTCCTGCCCCGGAGGCAATGCGCCCGGCATCGATTCACCCTTGGGCCCCAGGTCCTTGATGTATTGGTAGACCGCCCGAAGGTCCGGCTCGCTCGTTGCATGCAGGCTCGTCCAAGGCATCGGTGGCCGTGCGTCGCGGGTCTGCATCATCTTCACCCAGCCATCCTCGCTGACCATCTGCACCAGCAGCCGCAGGTTCGACCCGTACGTCGTCCCCCAAGGCCCGCGCCACCCCACGGGGACTCCGGTCAACCATTCCGATTCCGGCACCGCCATGCCCTTCTGCATGAACAGCGGCGTATGGCAATCATTGCATCCCCCAACCATCACCAGATACCGTCCGGCTTGCACTGCAGTCCCCCCCGTCACATGCATCCCCGAGGTGACATCGTTCTGGGATCCGCGTAGCCGGCTCCACACCGTCACCACTCCCACGCACGCCAGCACAATAGCGCCCACCGTAATCCACGTTCCCCGACCAAGACCTTGCTGCCGCACACCGCCAGCCAATCCCGCGTTGGGTTGCGTCATGTCCGCTCCACTGGATATGGAATGCATCAATTGCAGGCTGAATCCCGCGATTCACCACTGCACCGCGATACCATACTCAGGGATGCCACAACTGACTGCGCCCAAACTGTGATCGCAGGAAGTGACGTCCGTGGCGTTGCACTTTCGCAGGATGAATAGGCCGATCATCCCACGGAAAAGGCCTCGGCAATCCGCCTCGCCAAGGCTTCTTTCACGACGTTCATCCCTGGCGTCCCCGGCCCAAGGATCTCGTGCATCGACGTCACCGGTCGATTCGCCAGCCCACACGGCACGATGAGGTTGAAATAGCGTAGATCCGTCGTGATGTTCAGCGCGATGCCATGCATTGATGCGCCCCGCCGAATGCGCACTCCCAGCGCGCAGATCTTGCGTAGTTGTCCCGCATGTTGCACCCAGATCCCGATCGCCGACGGATCCAACAGTCCTTCGATATTGAAATCCGCCAGAGTCGCGATCACCGCCTGCTCGAGCGTCCGTACATACCCCCCCACCGACAGGCGATGATCGATCAAACGCACAATGGGATAGGCCACGATCTGCCCCGGCCCGTGGAACGTGATATCTCCGCCTCGATCGGATTGCACCACCTCCACGTTCAGCTTCGCCAGCTGCTCGGGTGAGGCCAGCATGTGCTGGGCTACGTTCGGCCGCCGGCCAAACGTAATCACCGGCGGATGTTCCACCAGGATCAACTGTTCCTCGCCCCCGGCCAAAACCTCCGCGTGGAGCCGCTCTTGCAGCGTCCACGCCTCGCGATACCGCATCGTCGCTACATCCTGAACGATCATGCACACCAGCCTATCGTACGCCGGCCAACTCGCAACCCGCCTGTGCGCTTCGGCTTTTATTGATCGGGTCGATCAGCCCTTGCCGCTGGGTTCGCCCGTGCCTCGATACGCGGCATACGGGTTGCACTTTCTCCTCTCGTTCACGCGACGCCGTGCCTTCGTCGTGACAACGGGTCAAGGTGGCGGAGGCCCAGTCGCGCCGTCCCGACTAACAGTCGGACGGCCTGTGGCTTTTAAGCGGAAAGGAGCCCATCATGGCATTGCCAGCACGCGTGACTCGTGAGCAGTCGTTCAACCCGATTGACCTTATGCAGCGAGAGTTCGACAGCATGCTCAACCGCTTCTTCGGCGGCAGCTTCATGGCGCCTCGCTCGACCGCAATACCCCTGGGGGTCGATATCCGCGAAGACGCCGATCACATCTATGTGGAGGCCGATCTTCCTGGGTTCAAAAAGGATGATGTTGATATCTCCCTGGAGAACAACACTCTCACCATCAGTGCCCAGAAGAAGAAGGAAGAGCAGAAGCAGCAGAAAGGGGATTACCTGCTTCGCGAGCGACAATACGAGCAGTTTACCCGCAGCTTTACCCTGCCACCCGGCATCGATGAGCAGAACGTGGACGCGAAGCTCGACAATGGCTGCCTGTTCATTACTTTGAACAAACGACCGGAAGCCAAGCCGCACAAGATCCAGGTCAGCTGAGTTCACTTTCCGGAGGGTGAGATGGGGGAGGGCGAGCCTTCTGGCGAGCCGCAGTCTACGATGAATCTTGGCTCGGCGAGAGCCTCGCCTTCCCCAACGCCTTGCCCCTGCGGCTGTCT
>JBLNDH010000302.1:0-7986 GCA_050261455.1 Bacillota bacterium | reverse complement strand
TGACCCCTGCCTCTCAGCCCCAACGGGGCGAAAGAACTGCATTTGCATCGATCATGCCATAATGTTCATAAGCCGAGGGGCGTGATTCCAATCTGCTGGAGCCCGGTCGGCATGATGCGGCGCCCTCTTCATAAACTCCGTACTGAATTGGACTAGCGCCATTCATATCCCTTGCGCTGGCCGATAGGGTTCGTGTGTACAATTTCCCGTTTACCAGCGCAGAAGTGCGATTTTGCTTGACTATTTAAACGGTTGTTGCAATCATATGATTCAAACAAGTGTTTGAATTCACGGTATGACTCAGAACAATCACGACATTCAGGAAACCCGTCAGCGTCTGCTCGATGCTGCAGGGGAGATCTTTGCCGAGCAGGGCTTTCGCCATACCACCATTCGCGAGATTTGCGAAAGGGCTGGCGCCAATGTCGCGGCGGTGAACTATCACTTCCGCGATAAGGAAGGCCTGTACAGCGAAGTGATTCGCTACGCCCACCGATGCCTGACCATCCAGAATCCGGCCGAGTTCGCACAGATGTCACATGCGCCGGCGGAACAGCGGCTTGCGGCGTTCATCAGTAACTTCATGCACCAGTTGTTCGCCCCTGGCAAGTCTGCTTGGCATGGCAAGCTCGTCACCCGGGAAATGGTCGAGCCGACCTCGGCCCTTGATCATCTGGTCGAACAGGAGATCCGGCCGCGTTCCCTTTATCTGATGTCGCTTGTCCGCGAATTGATCGGCCCGGAGGCTCCCGATGCCGACGTCAGTCTGGCGACCCTGAGCGTTATCTCGCAGTGTGTCTTCTACCGGCATGCCCAGCCCGTCCTGGCACGTCTGCGGCCGCAACTCAAATTCACCCCCGAGGAAGTCGCCAAGCTCGCAGCCCATATTACCCGCTTCTCCCTGGTGGCTCTGAAAAACTGGTCCTGCTCCAAACCGGGAGCGAATCCCCAAGGAGTGTAGCTGTGAACCGGGTGGCGTTGAAAATGCTCGTCGGCGATCGCGGCAAGTACATCGCTATCATCCTGGGCATCGTCTTCGCCTCCATGCTCATGACGCAGCAGATGGCGGTCTTCGTCGGCCTCATGGCCCGCACTTTCAGCTTTGTTTCCGACCTGGGGCAGCCCGATGTCTGGGTCATGGACCCCAAGGTTCAGTTCATCGATGACATCAAGCCCCTCCAGGATACCGAACTCTACCGCGTTCGCGGCGTCGAAGGCGTTCAATGGGCGGTTCCTCTCTACAAAGGCATGATGAAGGCCCGCCTTCCCGATGGCACTTTCCAAACCTGCAACGTCATCGGCATCGATGATGCCACGCTCATCGGCGGCCCGCCCATCATGGTCCAGGGCAAACTTGAAGACCTGCGCCAGGCGGAAGGGATCATCGTCGATGATGTCGGGGCCAAAGAGAAGCTGGCCAAGCATCTGCCCGATGGACGCACGATTCCGCTGCAGATTGGCGATACCCTCGAACTGAACGATAACCGCGCCACGGTTGTGGGGATCTGCAAGGTCACCCGTACGTTCCAATCGCAGCCGGTGATCTATACGACCTACTCCCGTGCGACCACCTTCGCACCCCGCGAGCGAAAGCTGTTGTCTTTCATCCTCGCCGAAGCCCAGCCCGGACAGGATCAGCAGAAGCTCTGTGGCCGAATTCGACAGGCGACGGGACTGGCCGCATACAAGCGAGATGACTTCAAGTGGCTGACCGTCGTGTACTTCATGAGGAATACCGGCATCCCGATCAACATCGGCGTCGGGGTGATGATGTCCTTCCTGGTCGGCACCGCCATCGCCGGGCTGACGTTCTATAACTTCACCATGGAGAACCTGAGGCACTTCGGCACCCTCAAGGCCATGGGCGCATCCAATGGGATGCTTCTGCGAATGATTATCCTGCAGTCCATGCTGGTCGGCAGCGTGGGGTATGGCCTGGGTGTGGGGGCGGCGGCGCTGTTCGGATATGCGTCCCAACATACGGAGGTGGCGTTCCTGCTGCTGTGGCAGACGCTGGCGATCTCGGCCGGTGCCGTCGTGATCATCTGCGTGCTGGCGGCCGTCATCAGCATCCGCCAAGTGATGAAACTTGAGCCGGCGATCGTGTTCAAGGGATAGGGGCTAGTTGATAGTGGTTAGTGGGTAGTTGTGAGGTAGGTATGGTGGCGGCGAACGATGGCATTGCGGTTCGGTGCAGAGGGGTCACCAAGACCTATGGGGCCGGCGATACCCGTGTGACAGCCCTGCGTGGAATCGATCTCGATGTCCACTACGGCGAGCTCATGATGCTCGTCGGCCCGTCCGGGTGCGGCAAGACCACGCTGATCTCCGTGATCGCCGGCATCCTCGATCGCGACGGCGGCCAGTGCCAGGTCCTCGATCAGGACTTCCAGACGATGGCGGCCCGGCAGAAGACCCGTTACCGCGGCGAAACCATCGGCTTCGTTTTCCAATCCTTCAACCTGGTGCCGACCCTCAATGCGGCCGAGAACGTCGCCATTCCCCTGCTGATCAATGGCGTGCCGCGCGGCAAGGCGCTGGCCCGTGCCAAGGAAATGCTCGTGAGAGTCGGCCTCGGCGACCGCACCCATTCCCTTCCCACCCAACTCTCCGGCGGCCAGCAGCAGCGCGTCGCGATTGCCCGGGCGATGGTCCACAATCCCCGCCTGATTGTCTGCGACGAGCCCACCAGCGCCCTGGATCACGAGACCGGCCACAAAGTGATGGAGATGCTCCGGGAGGTGGCTTTGGGAGAGGACCGGGCCTTGATCATCGTGACCCACGATGCCCGCATTTTCGAATTCGCCGATCGCATCGCCCACATGGACGACGGTCGCGTGCAGAAGGTGGCCATCGCCAGGGAAAAGAAAGTAACCAGCGAAGTGTAATCCTCGAAACCGAACCCATAGGTACGGATCGGAGGTTCTTATGATCCGGAAATATGTATTGCCCCTGTTGGCGCTCGTTGGGATTGTCTTCGCCATTGTGCGGGTGATGATCGGCGCCAAGCCCGTGCCCGAGGCAGCCCCCGTGACCCAGCCCGCGCGGGCCCCTTACGCCGCCTACGTCGCCGGGGCCGGTATTGTCGAAGCCAGCAGCGAAAACATCGCCATCGGCACGCCCATTGGCCAGGTGGTGACGGACGTCTACGCGAAAGTCGGCGACAGGGTAAAAGCCGGCACCCCGCTTTTCAAACTCCGCGATGACACGACCCAGGCCGACCTCCATGCGAAGAAAGCGGCCCTGGTGGCCGCCCAGGCCAAACTGCAGCGGCTCAAAAGTCTGCCGCGCCCGGAGGACGTCCCCCCAGCCGAGGCCAAGGTCCACGAAGCCGAGGCGTCCCTAGCCGATGTGAAGCAGCAGTTATCGCTCTATGAAAGTGTGCAAGATAAAAGGGCCGTCAGCCAAGACGAATTGGAACGCCGACGTTATGCTGTACGCTTGGCCGATGCACGCCTGGCTACCGCCAAGGCCGAGCTCGACCTGCTTAAGGCCGGCAGTTGGGACAAGGATCTCCTGATTGCCCAGGCCGACGTGGCCTCCGCCCAAGCGGCGGTGAAGCAGACGGAGGTATACCTCGAGCAGCATACGGTTCGTGCACCCATGGATGCCCAGGTGCTCCAGGTGAAGATCCGCGTCGGTGAGTACGCCCAGACCGGCCCTCTCGCCACGCCGCTGATGTTGCTCGGCGATGTTGATAAACTTTACGTGCGCGTCGATGTCGATGAGAATGATGCTTGGCGCGTGCGTGCCGAGTTGCCGGCTGTGGCGTTTGTTCGCGGGAATGCTCAGCTCAAGACGTCCCTGACGTTTGTGCGTATTGAGCCCTACGTGGTTCCCAAACGCTCACTCACCGGCGACAGCACCGAACGGGTGGATACCCGCGTTCTGCAGGTGATATACAGTTTTTCACGCGGCGCCCTGCCGGTGTATGTTGGGCAGCAGATGGATGTCTTTATTGAGTCGCCGCCGGTTGCTAATACCGTGGTGGTGAGCCCGGCGACACGCGCGGGCAATGAAGGAGGTTTGCAGTGAAGTATCGAGGGAAGGAGTACGCCGGGCTTGCCTTGGCGATGGTGTTGGTCGGCTGCAAAGTGGGGCCGAATTATCAGACGCCCCCGACGACCATGCCGTCCACGTGGAGTGAACTGTCTGCCAGTGTGCCGACCACCCAGCCCGCAACCGTGCCCGCCACCCAGCCCATCAGCGGGCCCACCACTCAGCCGGTGGAACTCGTCGAATGGTGGACCACGTTTAACGACCCCCAGTTGAACAAATTGGTTGCTCAGGCTGTTCAATCCAACAACGATCTCAAGATCGCCGCCGCCCGCGTTCGCGAGGCCCGTGCCCAGTGGCGCGTCGTCCTGGGCAATGAACTGCCCAACGTGAATGCCGTAGGCTCCTATCAGCGGCTTCGCCCCAGCGCGAACTCCGGTTCCGGCGCTTCCCTCAAGGCCTCCGTCGCCAGCCTCAACCAGGATCTCTGGCAGGCCGGTTTTGATGCCTCCTGGGAACTGGACGTCTTCGGCGGGGTCCGACGCCAGCTCGAGGCTGCTACCGATCAAATTGAAGCCACCCAAGCCAATCTGCACGATGTGCTGGTGACCCTCGTCTCCGAGGTGGCTGCCAACTACATCGACCTCCGCGGTGTCCAGCAGCAGATCGAGATCAATCAGAACAACGTGAAGGCCCAAATGCAGTCGCTGGACCTGACCCGCGCCCGCTTTCAGGCCGGCCTGACCGGTGAACTGGACGTGGTTCGTGCTCAGGCCCAGGTCTCCGGCACCCAGGCGGTTCTTCCCAGCCTCGAAGCCGCCGCCCGTGCCGATATTCACCGTCTTAGCGTCTTGACTGGCCGGCAGCCGCAGGTGTTGTCGGAGGAGTTGTCTACATCGGCCGCCATTCCAGGCATTCCACCGATGATCCCTGTTGGCTTGCCCTCCGACCTGCTTCGCCGGCGTCCCGATATCCGCGTCGCCGAACGCCAATTGGCCGCCGCCACCGCTAACATCGGCGTTGCCACCGCCGATCTCTTCCCCCGCTTCTCCCTGACGGGTGGCTTCGGTTTCCAAAGCAATAAGTTCAAGACCCTGGGCAACTGGGATAGCCGATTCTGGAATATCGGGCCCGGCGTCACCTTCCCCCTCATCGACCGGGGCCAGATCCGCGCCAATATCCGCGTGCAGAACGCCCGCCAGGAACAGGCGCTAGCCAGCTATGAAAACGTCGTGCTTCTGGCGTTGGAAGAGGTCGAGGATTCACTGGTCAGCTATGCCAAAGAGCAGATTCGTCGCCAGATCCTCGGCGATGCCGTCAAGGCCAATCGCCGCGCGGTTGAACTGGCCAACGAACTCTATTCCAAGGGCCTGACCGATTTCCTCACCGTCCTCGAAGCCGAGCGCACTCTCTACGCCGCCGAAATCCAGCTCTCCCAGAGCGAACGCGCTGTCTCGACCAACCTGGTTTCCCTCTACAAAGCTCTCGGCGGCGGCTGGGAAATCCTCGAACCCGTTCCCGCCGCCCCCGAGCAACCGAAGGCCAAGGTCATCCCCGTTAGCCAGTGATCTCCAACCCACCCCTAACCACCCAACGCCCAGGGAGCTTGCTCCCTGGGTTTTTTCATGATCCCCACTCCACTGGATCCCTCGCCCCCTTCCCCCTCCCTACGTGCCTACGTGCCTTCGTGCCTCATGTCGCCTTCCCATTGAAACACCTCGTCAACCCTTACTCCGAACACCGCTGCGAGGCGGAACGCCAGCAGCAGCGAGGGTGCGTATTTCCCCGCCTCCAGCGCGATAATCGTCTGTCGCGTCACCCCCGCGCGATCCGCCAGGTCCTGCTGTGTCATTTCCCCGTGCTCGAAACGCAGCCGCCGAATCTGGTTCTTCAATTGTCCGCTCTCGGGATTACGCATCCTGGCTCCTCCATCCCAGTTGAGCCAGGACAGCCACCGACTGTGCGAGCATGAACACGATGAAGCCGCCCATCAGAATCCACGGCAGCACTTCCACGGAGATGCGATCCTGGTGCCACACGTAATGCATCAGGGCCCATGGGACCATGCATATCAGAACGAAATACAGCCACGAGGCAGCCCAGGCCGCGAGAGCCGCGTTCTTCTGCACCAGGGCCTCCCGCTCATCGTGCCGGACTTCCCCCCGCCACGTCCCATAGCAGAGCCGACCGCCAATCCCCCAGAAGCCGCCTAGACCGGTAACCCCCAGCGCCGCCTCCGGCCCCAGCAGCGGTGCCGCCACCGCATACAACACGACGATCAGCACCCCAATTGACAGGTTGTACCACGCCAGCTTCTGTAATGGTGACATAGGTCGATCTCCTTCCGGACTTGACGATGTCATGCCAACCATTCATAAGGTAATGTTATTTTTACTTAATGTAAAGTTTAATTTACATAATCTCCTCGTCCTCCTCTCCCCTTTGTCGCTCCGTCGCTCAGTCGCTTCGTCGCTTCCTCCTCCGACTTGGCGTTTGCCCCCTTAAGGTCTATGCTAAAGGTTGAACCAGCCGGCTGAAGGGCCAGCGGAATGTTTGGGTTCGGGAAACACGTGGAGTCAGAAGGGCCCCACGTGAGCACGAAATTCTGTACCGAAAAGTTCAACGGTAAGTATCCCCACGTTGGGCTCTACGACACCCGCGAACGCAAGGTATGGGTCTGCAAGCCGCTTGGCGGCCAGGCTATCCGTACGTCCCACGCCCGTCTGATCACCGGGGCCGATAACGCGACATCCACCGTCTGGAAAGATCGATTCCTTTGCTTCTGGTTCTATACCCCGCAGACCGGCGAGGGGCTGATCCATGGCTATCCGATCGATTGGACCGAAGGGCATTTGCTGGTCCGGATTGATCCCAATTGGGACTACGATCGTCAGCGTTTAATCCCGCCAGAACTTGAAGATCAGATCAATTCCAACCTCGATCGGCAGTTCAGACACGGCGAACGGATCTTCGACTTCTTCTGTAAGTGCAAACCTCCGTATCCCTTTAGCGTACACTTCATTGGGCCTAGGGCTACCGATTCCCTGTTCTACGTGAAAAGGTTCGAGGGCGGTCGGTGAGTTGTCCGATAGCCCGTGTGTAAGGTATTGCCTACTCCAAACCCTAGAGTTCTGGGGGCTACCTGGGGATAGGTCATAGTTTTTGCCGGCGTAATCGACTTTATCGCCTGGGCCGTTTTGACGAAATAGAATGAGGAAGGGGTGGCCACTGGGCTACCCGGCTTTGTTGCTTGATAGAACGGGTTTCCAGACTTCAAAGCCAGGCAATTAGACCTTTGCAAACTCGGGTTTGGAAACGAGTTCTTAGAACAGGTGGTGTTCATGCATGCGTTTATTTCGCCCACGATTCGGACATTCCAGGTCTTCCCGGATGTGCCCGAACCCTTAGCACCGCTCTTGGAGTTGGCCCACAATATGTGGTGGGTTTGGCAACCCGATGCGGTGGAGCTGTTCTGGCGCCTGGACCGGCAGTTGTGGGAAGACGTTCATCACAATCCGATGAAGCTCCTGGGAACCATCGAGCAGTCCCGATTGCGGGCGGCCGCCCAGGATGATGGCTATCTCGCTCATCTCAAGCGAGTTTCCGATGCCCTCAAAAAGCATTTGACCGAGCCGGGATGGTTCCAGAAGACCTATCCCGATCAAACCGATCTGCTCGTGGCGTATTTCTCTGCTGAGTTCGGCCTCCATGAGTCCCTGCCGGTCTATTCCGGCGGCCTGGGCGTCCTGGCGGGCGACCATCTCAAGAGTGCCAGCGAAATCGGCCTGCCGCTCGTCGGCGTGGGGCTGCTTTACCGCAACGGGTACTTCCAACAGTACCTCTCGCCCGACGGCTGGCAGCAGGAGGCCTATCCCGAGCTCGATTTCTACAATCTCCCCGTCGAGCCCATGCGCTATACCGATGGCTCGGACGTCCATATCCGTGTGGATCTGCCCGATAATGCCGTCTTCTGTAAGGTTTGGCGCGTCA
>JBLNDH010000301.1:0-17053 GCA_050261455.1 Bacillota bacterium | reverse complement strand
TGTTTGCAGAGCAAAGAGGCCCTGCGTGATTACAGATCTGTGGCAAGCTGGCCGAGGGGAATCCGGCTTGTGGGCTCAAAGCCAAGTTCGGGACACTCGCGGATGAACTTGAGGTTGATCTCGAACAACGCGGTATTGAGTTGATCCAGGTCGAGTGTGTTGTCGGGTCCGAAGACGAGTTCCTCCACATCGACGTGGCTAAAGTTTAACGGGCAGAAGGAAACGCTGTACTCCGGGGGTGATGTTTCTTCGTTCAGGAAGGCAATAGGGAGGCCATGCGTCCGGCAGATCAGTGGACGGAAGGCATACAGAACGCATAGGCCATCTTTCAAAAATCCACAGGCCGCTGCCGGATCAAACGCAAGTCGGCTGATGCCCATGTCACGCAGCATTGCAAGGATGGCGTGGTATTCCACCGGAAACACGGTCAGGTTGGTGCAGCACTCATAGCAGCCCGGTCGGCAAGCAAGGTGCCGGCGGTGGCTCTCCACCAATGCATCGACGCGTTGGTCAACACGGTCCCGAAGGCGGCGGTACTCATCAATAGCTGTATTCATGTACTGGCGTTATACGGCAGGGAATCGCGGGTGGTTCCATGCAGTGCCTTTCTTCGCCTCGAGATCGAAAGAACAGACATATGCCACGTCGTCAATACTTGTCTGTGTGGATGATCGTCCTCTTCTCGGCTGCCGTAGTCTTTGGCCAATCACCTGCCACGAAGCCGAGCGGGTTTCGCCAGGTGGCGTTGGACGAGGGCCGCACCCTCTTCGTGTGGAGCGATACGTGCAATGTATACGTATTGCGCAACGGCGACACCGCGATGTTGATCGATCTTGGTGATGGAAGCGTGCTTGAACATCTAAGCGAAATCGGCGTCCGCCGGGTGGATTGGGTCCTTTTCACGCATCATCACCGGGAGCAATGCCAAGGGTACGCCAGGTTGAAATCGTGGAACGCGAAATTGGCAGGGCCGGAAGCCGAGCGATCGCTATTTGAGCATCCGGAGCAGTACCGGAAGATGAAGGTGGGGCTTAACGATGCGTTCACGGTGTATGGGGCCAGCTACGTCCGCCCGCCGGTGGAACCCATCATGCTGGACAAGGCATTCAAGAAGATCGACGGTCTCACCTGGGGCGGCATGGAGCTGCGGTGCCTCGACACCCGCGGCAACAGTCCCGGCAGCATGTCGTACCTGCTCAAGGTCGCTGATCGCTGGGTTGCGTTCAGCGGCGATGTGATGCTCGATGGCGCGAAGATGCACACGTGGTTCGATACGGAATGGGACTATGGGTTTGCTGCGGGCCTGTATGCACTGATCAACTCCGCAAGCCAGTTGCAGAGTTATGATCCGCTTTACCTGTTCCCATCGCATGGCCCGGTTATCCTTGAGCCCGCAGGCCAGATGCGGGAGTATCAGCGCAAGCTGCGTGGGCTGGCCAAGCTCTACATCCGCGGCTATGAGTTGAACGTCTTCGCGGCGGCCGATCAGGATACGGTCTCCAAGCCCACAAGCGTGCCGCACATCTGGCAGATCACTCCCCATCTGTACAAGTTCAAGGAATCGGACTTCTGGCCGAATTTCGCCATTCTCATCGCGGACAGCGGGCGGGCGCTGGTGTTCGATTGTGGGCTGCTGGATAAAGGGTATCTGGATCGATCACTTCGACTGATGCAGGAAAAGATGGGACTGAAGCAGATCGATGCGGTGCTCATTACCCATATGCATGGCGATCACATTCTTCAGGCCCCCTACCTGCGGGAGAAATGGGGCACGAAGATCTGGAGTCTGGATCGGGTTGCGGAGAAGTTCGAGCACCCGGAGCAGTTCGACTATGCCGCACCGGTTCAGGCGTATGACGACGGACTCGAATCCGTTTCGCTGGACCGCGTATTCAAGTCGGGCGAGCGATTCGAGTGGGAAGGCTACAAATTCTCGGTGGATTGGATGCCCGGGCAGACGGAATTCGGCTGCTGCATCCATGGCAGGATCGATGGCAAGCTGGTCGCATTCACGGGCGACAACCTTTTTGCCAATGCGTCCGATCCGACCCAGACCGGGCATGAAGCGGTGGTGGCCCATAACAGCGCGATTCTTGAGGAAGGATACATCTACGCCGGACAGTACCTGCGCAAGTTGCAGCCGGATTTGATTGTCGGCGGGCATTCGTGGGTGATGGATCGCCCCAAACAACTGATCGAGCGATATGCGGATTGGAGCGTGAAGATTCGCGATGCGTATAAGAGCCTCACCCCTGGCGAGGACTACCGATATCGGTTCGATCCGTATTGGGTACGGGCTGAGCCGTATCGGGTCGCCGCCAAACCAGGAGAGACAGCCGAGGTTTCGTTAATCGTCCGGAATTTCCAAGGCCACACTCAGAAGCACCGCATCGCCTTCCATGCACCGGATGGCATCAAGGTGGATCCGCCGATTCTGGAGGGACAGATTGGTGCGGAGGCAATAGCAAAGTTTCCCGTGCGCGTCACCGTGCCAGCCGATGCCAAAGAAGGCCTGCATCTGATTGGCTTGGATATGATCATTGATGGCGTTCACCATGGCGAATGGTTTGATTTCGTGGTGTTCGTGGATTCGGGTAAGAAAAGCGGCTGAGCCGAAGAGATTAGGGCGCGGCCCGCTGGATCGCTGGTACACGCACCTGCGAGAATGGGCCGGCGGTCTTCTTCGCTTTCGTGTTGACACTCAACGTTGCGACCACCCCCGCATGATCGGAAGGCCAGAGGCCTGAGGGGGTTCGATCCGCCGGGCTATCGCCGACAACCTTGGCTTGTTGGGCGACCAGGCCTGAGCCTCGGTGCAGGATCAAATCCACGCGAGCCAGTAGCTGCGAGTCCGGATTGCGGAGACTGGAATCCTGGCAGCAGGTAAGCCCAGCTTCAGATGAATTTGTTTCGCTCCAGGCATCCTGGAATCCAGCCTTTGTAAAGCTCGAGTAGGTGCTGCTATTGAACACGGGCCCGGCGTTGAAGTCGCCGGCGAGAATGACCGGCAGCCTGGTGTTGGCGGGCCCCTGCAGGAGCTCTTTGGCTTGGGCCTGCTGAATGCGGGAATTGAAGACCTCCAGGTGCGTGTCGATGAATCGGAAGGTCTGTCCCCCCACCTTGGCATCGACCGACGCCCAGCCGCGTGTGAGCGATACGCTGCCAAGCACCGGCACAGGGACCTTGAAACTGTGACTGAAGTTGCCACTGCGGCTATTGAAAACCGTCAACTGCGAACGCGGGAGATCCGTACGCGCCAGGATCACATCCTGATCCGTCATGCGGATTGTGCGAAACTGTCCATCGACTGTGCCGGGCACTGCGATATCGGCATTGGTTGCTACGGCGACGGGGGCATAATGCATCCGCTGGCGACCCAAGGCGCGCAGAAGCGTCTGCGTGAAGTCGTATTCGACGTGACTGGCTGATCCGAGCTCAAGCACACTGCCGGTGCGCCAGATGACGGCCTCCTGCAAAGCGATCAGATCGGGCTGGTTCGCGCGAATCTCCTTGGCTAAAGCGGCTGCACGCTGGGGGAAGTTCGTGGCCCTTACATTGTCAAAACTCGGGAGCCCCCCACCGCCGGCCCCGAAGATGCTGTCGAAGGCCCCGCCATAGTAGAGGTTCTGCGTCATCACTGTGATGCTGGGGGAGGATTTGGACGCAGGTAAGGCCGGGCTGTGCGACAACAGAACTCGTGATTCAAGGGGCTCAGCAATGCAGTCTAGAAGCGAAGGCCGGCCATCGCAGATCGACTCAACCGCAATACGCTTGTGCTTGGTGCATATCGGCATCAGACCCCTCCGGCCAGCCGATCCCTGTGTCGGTGTATTCTGAAGCCAGAGGGTACCAGCCCCATCGCCGCATGCAAACCCATGAATCAAGCGGGAAACACTCAAACGAAAACGCCCACGGACTTGGGAGGCCAAATGGCATTGCGCCCAAGTCCGTGGGCTTCCTGTTTTTTCAATCAGATCTGCATTCTTACGATCGCGAGGCTTCACGAGCGATCAGATCATTGAGGCGTTTGGCAAAGCCCGTGGGATCCTGGATACGCGAGCCCTCAGCGATTACCGCCTGGTCGTACAGCAACCAGGTGTACGCGTCCAGCCGCGAATCCGCAGCATTCTGCTGATGCAAGTCGTGTAGCGCCTTTATAGCCGGGTGCTCTGCATTCAGCTCCAGGATGCGTTTGGATGGTTGAGTTTCCTCGTTGCGTCCCATGCGTTGCAGCAGTCGCTCCAGGTGCGCACTGGGGGCGTGCTCATCCACAACCAGAACGGCTGCGCTGTCTTTCAGGCGACTGGAGAGCCGAACCTCCTTCACTTGCCCATCCAGCTTACGTTGGATCACTTCCAGCAGCGGCTTGTACTTCTCCTGGGCAGCCTTGAGCTGTTCCTGGGCGGACTTGTCCACCTCGATCTGGCCTCGATCCACCGCCTTGAATGGCTTGTCCTTGTAGTTTTGGAGCGACGACATCAGGAATTCATCCACAGGCTCGGTTAGCAGCAGCACCTCCTGGCCCTTGGCCTTGAACGCCTCCACATAGGGGGAATTCTCGATCATTTCCCGGCTCTCGCCGATGAGGTAGTAGATCTCCTTCTGATCGGCCGGCATCTTCTCCACGTACTTGGCCAGCGTGGTATAACGTGTCTTGTCATCCTTCGGGTCAGTCTTGGTGGATTCGAAGAGCAACAGATCCACCAATCGCTGCTGATTGGCCCAGTCCTGAGCGGCCCCTTCCTTCAGATAAACCTGGAACTCCTTGAAGAACTTCAGGTAGGTCTCGTACTCGCTGCTCCTGGTCTCTTCCAGCACCTTCAGAATGCGGTTGACGAGGTTGGATTTGATCTTTGGCAGCAGCGGGTTGTACTGCAGAGTCTCACGCGAGACGTTCAGGGGCAAATCCGATGAGTCCACCAATCCCTTGACGAACCGCAGATACGGCGGCACCAGTTGTTCACACTCATGCTGGATCAACACCCGCCGAACGTAGAGGTCCAGGGAGGACTTCTTCTCTGGCCCCATAAGCCAGTCGTAGCCGCGGTGGGAAGGGATGAACATCAGGGCACGGAACTCCATGGTGCCTTCGGCCGCGACATGAATCGTCTTCAGTGGATCGGCATCATCGAGCGAGATTTGCTTATAGAAGGCTTTGTACTCCTCGTCCTTGATCTCGTTCTTGGACCTGAGCCAAATGGCTTGGCGAGAATTGAGCACCTCCTCTTCCTTCTTGCCTTTTTCCTTCTCCACATCCATGGCGATGGGGTGCTCGATGTAATCGGAATAACGTTTGACGATTTCGCGCAGCCGCCAGGAGGAGAGGAATTCCTTGGCATCTTCGCGGAGGTGAAGGATGACATCGGTGCCGCGCGTCTCCTTCTCAAATGGCGTAAGGGTGTATTCGCCTTGGCCATCGGATTCCCACTTGACGCCGTCGGACTTGCCCCCGGCTATGCGAGAGAGCACGGTGACCTTGTCGGCGACCATGAAGGAGGCGTAGAACCCCACGCCGAACTGACCAATCAGTTCAGGCCGATTCTTCACGTCCGCCTGTTTGAGGCTCTCCAGGAACTGCCGCGTGCCGGATTTGGCGATCGTACCCAGGGTCTCAACGATCGACTCGCGGGACATGCCGACGCCGTTGTCCGAAATGGTCAGAGTGCCGGCAGCCTCGTTGGGAATCAGCTTGATCTTCCAGTTGCCATTGTTTTCCAGGACCTCTGGCTTGGTCAGGCCCTCAAAACGGACACGATCAATCGCATCGGCGGCGTTGCTGATCAGTTCGCGAAGGAAGACCTCTTTTTTCGTGTACAACGAGTGAATGATGAGGTCCAGAAGCTGCTTCAGTTCTGTCTTAAACTCCATTCGTTGCGGTGCAGCGGCAGTGACATTCATCGATCAACTCCTCAATTGAAACGAAGCCCCAATGCCGACATGGCCCCCCACCAGCCGACGGCGGGCATACCACAAACAGCGTGCCAATTCCGAGCGGTTGTAATTTACGGATCGACAGGGCCTTACGATCGCATGGCCCAACCCGCCACCCGCCAGAACGGCAGTTTTCTGCGTATGGCGGCAGGAAACCGCGCTGCGCCTCGTTCTGCCTCACTCTAGCACGATCCCTTCCACCTGGGCCACCTTGACGACTTCTTCGGCAGTGGTAACGCCACTGAGCACTTTCAGGCGTCCATCGGCCAGGAGGGTCTTCATGCCACTGGCGACCGCAGCTTGGCGGAGTTTGTTCGCGGGGGCGCGAACGTAGGCCAGTTCGCGGATTTGGTTGTTCATCTGCATGATTTCAAAGATGCCGAGCCGGCCGCGGTAGCCCGTCCCCATGCAATGGTCGCATCCCCGTGCCTTGTACAAGGTCTTCCCCTTCACATCGTCAACGGCAATGCCGCAAAGGCGCAGCCATTTTCGATCGGGTTCCGGGTCGGGCTGTTTGCATTTTGCGCAGAGAATGCGGATCAATCGCTGGGCCATGACGGCCTGGATCGAGGAGGCCACCAGAAATGGCTTTACGCCCATATCGATCAGGCGGGTGATGGCGCTGGGAGCATCATTGGTGTGCAGCGTACTGAATACCAGGTGCCCGGTCAGGGCCGCTTGAACCGCGACTTCCGCCACTTCCAAATCGCGAATCTCGCCGACGAGGATGATGTTCGGCGCCTGCCGCAGCATCGAACGCAGGATCTTCGCGAAAGTCAGGCCGATCTGCTCCTTGACCTGGCACTGGTTGACCCCCGGAAGGCAGTATTCGATCGGGTCTTCGGCCGTGATAATCTTGCGATCCGATCGGTTCAATTCGCTGAGTGCGGCATACAGGGTAGTGGTCTTGCCGGAACCTGTGGGTCCAGTGACCAGGAAAATGCCGTTGGGTCGTTTGATGATTCGCAGAAATACCTTGTGGTCTTCGACTTCGAACCCAAGGTTACCCAGGCCGATTTTGACCGAGTCCGGCCGCAGAATACGCAACACGATTGACTCGCCATGATACGCCGGCAAGGCGCTGACGCGCAAGTCGATGCTCTGCTTGTCAACGAGGATCTTGATTCGGCCATCCTGGGGCAGACGCTTCTCGGCGATGTCCATGCCGGCCATGATCTTCAGACGGCTGATCAGAGGGCCCTTCATGCGCAGGGGAATGCGATCGCGTTCGACGCATTCGCCATCGATGCGGTAGCGTACACGAACCCGGTCCTTCATGGGCTCGATGTGGATGTCCGACGCCCGGTTGCGAACGGCCTCCACGATCATCGCCTGCACCAGCTTGATGATCGGCGCCTGCATGGGATCGTTCTCGGGCTCCTCATTCATCCCGGCGATGTCGATGGACTTATCGATCGACCGATCGACGGACTTGTCCATGGTGGCGTCCAGGGACTTGAGCGTCTTGTCCAGCGTTTTATCGATGGTCGTTGACGCGCTGGTGTTGAACAGCTCATCCAGTTGACGCTTGATCCGGCTCTTGGCCGCGAGGACAACCTTGACCTCCTTGTTCAGCCGGAAGCGGAGGATATCGATGATCTCCAGATCCAGCGGATCGTGGATCGCGATACGAAGGCGGCCATTTTCCTGTCCTAGAGGCAGAATCATGTGCTTCCGCATCAGATCTTCAGGGATCAGGGAAGTCGCGTTGGGGGCTACCGAGCTTTTTTCCAGCTCGATGTACTCCATGTTGTTCTGGGCGGCCAGCGCTTTGCAGATGTTGCCTTCGCTGCAGAGTTTCAGGTCCTGCAACGCTTCGCCTGTTCGCATGCCTTTGGCTTTGGCATGTTCCAGCGCCCGCTTCAGTTCCTGTGAGTTGATGACCCCCCACTCCTCGAGGAACTCCCCGACGCGTTTCTGGTACCTTGACATGGCTGGCCTCCTTGAGGCTGATCACATCTCCATGCCCTCAAAGCCAGGTAGCAGCTGCCAAAGGCAGCAGCCTGGCCTTGGGCAATCGCGGGGTACCTATGTTGTTATTCGGCAAAACGCTGTTCTTATGTGCTTGCCGCTTCGCGGCGGCAAACCCGTGTCCTCGGATTATGGCCTTATGCCTCCACCGCAACAGAGCTGGTCGGGCCATCAGCATGTTACATTAATGCTAGACAAGCGTCTATGTCAATGGATATCTGCTGACGTGCCTGCTCGTCCGCCAGGTTTGGTCAAGCCTGACTTGCCATCGCGAAGGCAACAGGCAATTCAAGCCAGGCGCAGGACCGTATGGCAATCCCAATCACTTCACGATTCGCACGGTCTTTGCATTCGAGCGGATTTCCAGCACACGGGTCTTGGGGTTCCACTGCATTTGGCCGCCTTCTACTTGCTTGGGGTCCCATGCGCCCATCTTGAGCCGTTCCGTGGAATTGGCATCGAACTTGGTATACGTGATGGCACCGAAGCCATACTGAATATTCTGAAGCGTCGTCGAGGTTCGCAGCAGGTGGTTCTGGTCACTGGGCGCCAGTTCCGGGAAGGACGCCATCGCCCGCAGGTAATAGCGGACATAATCGCCATACCCGTCGGTCAGCCAGATATCGTCCTTGGGATAGCGGTTCTTGCCGTCGATATCCACCATGTACGTCGCCCAGTTCAGGCGGGCGATGGCACCTTGTTTGCGTGCCAGATTACCGGTCTTCTCGCAGTAGAGCAACTCCACCGATGCATGATGCGAGGTGTGGCTGTTTCCCGGAACCAGGTATGCTGTCTGTTCACGGATGGGGATCACACCATATTTGGCCCAGGCAGTGTCCGCAAAGGTCTTGTCCGACCAGTCCAAGATATTCCCGGCCACCTGCTTCCAGTTGGAATCCCAATCCGGATGTTCCAGGATATACATGGCCATCGTATCCGCATTGGTTTCCGTATCGCTCCAGTCGCCGGTTGGGATATCCTCGAAGAAGGGCCCCCACTTGTTGGTCTTCAGGGGATACGCCTTGACCCATGTCACCACCGTATCGCGAGCCCGCTCATACTCATTCACGCGACCGAGCTTCATCGCTATCAGCTCATCAAACAGGCGAAGTGCCCCCGTCCAGTTTGACGTGTAAGAAGCAATCCATGTCTTGTTGCCTTTGGTCTGTTTGTGCAGTTCCCCCGTTTCGGCATTCACGCGATAGGGCCAGGGTGAATTATCTGCATCGCCCGGCATCACACGTTCCGCCAGCACATCGGCAATGCGAACGGCCGCATCCAAGTACTTCCGCTGACCCGTCATTTTGAAGAGATTCACCAGTTCCGCGCCAAAGCTCGCAGCTTTGTCCGGCTGAAGGAAACCCTTTCCCGCCCGCATGTCGCCGTCGTAGATCCCCGAGTGCAGATCCAGATTGTACGGATAGGGTAGATCCGGCCACTTCTTCGCCTGGCCCGACATCCCATGCGACAGCCAGTAGTCGGCCATGTAGATCATGTTTTCCCGGACCGCTGGATCACCGGTGTATCCATATAACAGATTCCACGACGAGAGGGCCATGTTGATCTGGTCGCCACCCAGGCCACGGGGATCATCGGCCTCCAGCTTCCACACCTGGTGCTGCATGTAATACTTCACGCCATTGGGGCAATCGCGCATGTTCTTCCAGAAATCCCAGACGATGCGGATGGTGTGGTCGTAGGCCTTGCCAGGATCGGACGAATACCAGGGGACGATTCGGCCGTTGGCGTCGGTCTGGATCTCGTGATAGATCAGCTGCTCACATCTGGCCCAGCACCCCAGAAACATCACGGTGCCGAGTATGATGAGCAATGAGAAGCGACCTGATGGAAGAGCCCTGTTCCGATCCCAGACCATGGATCTGCTCCTTTGATATGCCAACACCGTGGCGTATGTGCATGGATTTCACAACGCGGCTATTCACCATCGGAAAAAGCGGTAAGGGTCGTCCCATTCTTCGGGCTGGTCAAGGTATAGCCCCTCCAGCCAGCGATTCTCGGTTTTGGCGGGGTTGACGGGAGTACTGAAACGGGCAAGGACTGGGGTGGAACCAGCGACTCCCATGTTGGCCAGCAGGCGGTTCACGAGACAGGATGCTCGGCGATACGTCCGCTTCAGGTTGCATGTCTTGGGTTCGAACTGCCATGGAGCGAACTGGCAGAACACGACATTCGCATGTTCCGCTCGGGCCAGGACGCCATTCCCGATGACAACGGCCCCAGCGGATACGAGGGGCAGGTCACGTGGGTCGCGGTTGTGGACATCGGCAGGGGCAGCCCCGGCCAGCAGCGAATTCACGCCGAATGGCTCGAACCAGGCGGCGACGTGCTCTGCTGTCTTCGTGGTCAACTTGAAGGGCAGAAAGGCATTTGCATCCTGCTCATCGAGCCCGATGGCCAGCAGATTCCCATCGGCTTTCAGGAAATCAGCAATGGCTGCTGCATACGCTGCCAGGTCTCTTCCCCCACCAGGGCCCACAACTAGAACCTGATCCGGAGACAGCTTCCCGCCGCTATACAAACTGACGGCATTGCCTGCAGAGGCGAGGTGCTTCATTCCCGCGGGGTCACCGGAGTAAACGACTTGGCGATGGGATGCCGGCTTCCAAGCCAGTACGTACTGCAGCATATTACGCCGCAGCAATTCAGCCGCAGGGTCCATGTCGGTTCGGCCGGTTACGTCCATCTGGCAGAACAGCACCAGCCCCCTGCCGTCGCGGTATTCCATCAACGGGGCGTATTGAAGGCTATACCCTCCCTCAATGATGGGGAAGAAATCGCCCCGTGCGGGCTTTTCAATGAGGACGGACGCGACATTGCCGCGATTGCCACATCGCCATACCCGCGTAACGGGGATACCACACCACTGAATGGTGGGGCCATAGCGTTGCCGCATCTCGTATTTCAAACGCGGCGGGAGAATCGTTGCCTCCCCACGCCAATCGCGCAAGTGCTCTGTGGCGACTCCAGACAAGAGCGGATGATCCGGTACGCGTTTGAAGACCCGTCTTAAGCCATACTCCTGCACGCGGAATCCGAATCGTTTTTCGAGGACCTCGGACGTCTGCTCAAACACAAGGACCTTCAGACCCTCACGCACGCGTGTGATATCCGGTGCCGGGCCGGTGGTTGTCAGAGCGGATTTGCCCACGATAAGCATTTCGTAGCCGGCCAGATCGGTAACCGCATCGACCGATTGACAGCGAACTCCCAGCTTGTTCAACCAGCCACCCGTTTCGCCCTTCGGGTCAAAGAGTGCGATCTTTGCGTCCACTGTGGGGACGATCGGGAGTGGCAACACGTCGATGGCGAAGGAATCCTTTTGGGTCTGGCCGTTGCTGAAGCTGAAACGAGCGTCCAGAGTGTACCTACCTGGCGCAAGCGATCCCGGCAGTTCGAATCGCAGCGGTACGCGAGCTTGCTGGCCTGTTGCCATCTGAATCTCCTGGCTACCGGTTATTGGCTGGACCAGGCGAAGCGACCATTCGCATTTGCACGTGATGGGCTGGCGGGAGTTGTTGATGACGACGATCTGTTTCTCAAGGATCTGGCCGGGGTAGAAATTGTGGTCCTTGCTCGTGAAGGCCGAAGGTTTGCCACCGATGTAGGCCAACAAGGGCCCGTTGTTGCAGATTAACGCCTGGGCAGCGACGGTGGGAATCCAATCGGACAACTGGTAGGCCAGGTCCATCCGTTCGTAGCGTTCCGCGAGATAATCCGGGCTGAAGCCCGGCCGCTGCAGGTTCTCCCAGTCAACTGGGTATTCCTTGCGGCTCCTGTCAACGCCGTCGCGCAATTTCCAATAATGCCCGTATTCCCAGGGAGAATTGGCGGACAAGCCCCACGTGCGAAAGGCACGCCAGTTGTCGGCGATGTACATGGCGACGACTGGATACCGCTCATCGAAGCAAGTGGAGCCAACATCGCAGGGATAATCCCAACGATGCCAAAGGTTACCGGCACGAAACTGTTTAGCCTCCCATCGGAGATTCGCCTTCTCCATGTCACTGATTTGGAAGGCGTGGTCGCCGAGGAACTGCGAATTCCACTCAGCCAGACAGAACTCCCACGGCACCTTGGCGCTGCCGAACTCACGCTGGCCCTTGTACCAGCCGCGATACATCGTCCAGTCCCAGGTAAACGGCACGGCATACTCACAGGTGAAGGCCGGCTTGGTGCCCTGCGTGGCCCAGTGCTCGAACCAGTCAGATTGCTCCTGAATCGGCGCAAAGTTGCCATAGAAGTTACTGGTGTGCATCGCGCCAAGGTTGCCGGAGGCGTGATGATAGACGATGCGGCTGGAATCCAGACGTTTGACGATAGCTTCGGCACGCAGGGCGAGTCTGGCGTTGTTAGCCGACCATTGATCTCGAGGATCTTGAATCCCGTCGATCATGTCCGGGTTCATGTCTTCGCTGTACCCAGTCGCATTGTGGCTCATGGAATACGCGACTACTGAAGGGTGACTCTCGGCCGAGCGCACGTAGAACTCCGCATGGCGAGCATAGCCGTTGTTCTGATCGGCATCGGGCGACTTCCACTCGTAGTGACTGAAATGCGGCTGGGATAGGGCTACGAGCATTCCGATATCGTCGGCGGCTCGGAGAATTTCAGCGAAGCTCAGGTGAGAGCCGGGCTGGCAGTCGTAGTTGTGCGTGTAGACGAAGTTGATGCCGAAGCTTTTGAGGCGTTGCAGGCTCTCCCGGGCGCCGTCGTAACTGGCCCAGGCGGCTCCGACCTGGGCATTGTCCAGAGGAACAGAAGAGAGAAAAAGGCGAGAGCCATTCAGATAGAAGTCTCGGCCATCGATCCAGAATTCACGGAATCCGAATCGCACGGGCCACCCGGTATCGAGTACTCCGCCTTCGGCATCGAGGAGCGAGATTTGCAGATGGTAGAGGTTTTCGGGCGTATGGAGGTCCCAGAGCCGATCGGGCTTCCACTTTCCCGTGAACGCGAACCGGCCGGCCTTGAGGTCGCTGCCTTTGAAAGCATTGCTGGTGAATTCGCCTGCAACTTGGCGGCCGTCCATGATCCGAGCACGGAGGGCATAGCGTACGTCGGCAGCGAGGCCTTGGAACGCGGCATCAAACGTGATCTCCCACCGGCGCACGGACGTATCCACTTTCACATCGGCGATGCTGGCACCCGCAGGTACGCCAACGAGGTAGACATCGCCGCAGAGACCGCGACGTGCGACTGAGCCTTTGACCTGTTTGGCAGAAGCGGTGTCGCTGTAGGAGAGCATGACGCCCTTCAGCGGCATGGCTACAACAAACAAGCTCAGAACGTGCTTGCCGCCTGGGCGGCACGCTGAGGTCAGATCAACCTGCCCGGAAGGAAACCGGCTCTCGCCGATTCTTTTGCCATCCACATATACGGCCGCGTAAGAGTTCAGATAATCCAGTTCCAGAGAAATGCGGCGGCCCGCCCATTCGGCTGGGACCGTGATCTCCCGCTGGTACCAAGCGGACGTGATGCCGGCGAGTCCTTCACCCTTCCAACTCGGATGCGGGAAGACTGTCTGGCAATCCTTCTGCATGTAGTCGGTAATTCCCGGCCAGCAACCAGGGACCTTGAAATAGCCCCAGCGATCAGCAGGAACCACGTCCCCGGCATCCTTGGCTGGTCGCCAATGCCAAAGGCCGTTCAGACACACACGCTGCCGGGTGGGTGTTGTTTCGCGATACGCTTTGTTCAGATCCCAAACAGCTCGGACGCCTTGTGGCAAGGGTACCGCCGTTGGGTTCTGAGCGAACCCGGGCAACGTCGCAGTTAGTAAGCACACGATAGCTGCAGTCGGTATGTGTGCGAGCGTTTTCATGTCACACCACCCTTGGTCGCCGTATCCCGGTCTGTGCGTTGTCAGGCGTTCGTTCAGACGTCACATACTTTCACCGCTTGGATCAAGGCCTTGATGGGGTCGCCCTTGGGGCCATATTCGTGCGATACATAGCCCTTGTAGCCGGTACTGACAATGGCACGCATGACGGCTGGGTAGTAAATCTCCTGATTCTCATCCAGTTCGTTGCGGCCGGGATTACCGGCAGTGTGATAGTGGCCGATGTAGTCCTTGAACTCGCGGATGGTGGCAATCACGTCCCCTTCCATGATCTGCATGTGATAGATGTCGTAGAGGAGTTTCACCCGTTCGCTGCCCACACTCTTGCAGACCTGGGCACCCCAGGCGGTGTGATCGGCCTGGTAGTCCGGGTGGTTCCGCTTCGAGTTGAGCAGTTCGATCACCATGGTGACCTTCTTCTGCTCTGCGTAGCTCGCGACTTGCTTGAGCCCTTCGATGCAGTTTCTGGCGCCTTCTTCGTCGGAAATGCCTTCCTTGTCATCGCGGCCTTTGTGGCGGTTGCCGGAGAAGGTAATAACCGTGGACCAACCAGCCTCACTGACCCGGTCGATGCTCTTCTTCATATCGTCGATGAGCTTGGCATGGTTTTCCTTGCGGTTCCAGCCGACGGGAATGCTTCCGGCACCACTGGCCAGCGAGCACACCAGGCCGTACTTTTTCAACGTCGGCCAGTCATTGGGCCCCGTGAAGTCCATGCTGCGCAGGCCCATTTTCGCGACCATGGCGCACTTCTCTTCCAGGGACATGCGCAGGCCGCAGCCGCAGATGCCTTGGTTGATGCGACCATTGACCACGATCTTTTCGATCTTATCGAGGTCCACCGTCGTAGCTGGCTGGGCGGCGCTGCTGGCCTGAGTCAAAGCCAGTACGGGCATTGCCGCTGCCAGACTGCCAACCGCGCCTTTGAGCACTGCGCGGCGGGACATGTTGCACTGAGAAACCGCAATCACGCCATTATTCGCAGGAATCATCCTAAGCTCCTTGATCCGAAATATTCTCCGCCTCGACTTGAATTACCAATCATCGCTCGCTTCGTTCGGTCGAAGCTCTGTACATTTCGAGCACAGTTACCGAGAGCGCGGGAAATTCATGGGTGAGCCGGTTATTCATGATGGCCGCTTTGGCCGCCTCGGTTCGGATCCGCTCCGGCTCGCGCCAGGAGTTGGCTGCATCTCGCTGGCCAGCCTTCGCGGTGTCCGCCAGCGTCCAGATGCCTGCTTCGTCCTTCATCGGTGCAAGTGCTGCGAGATCGATGGTCCTTTTCTGTGATTCGGTCGTGGAGTTTACGACGAAGATGGCGAGCTTTTTACCGTCTTCGGCCACGGTGGCACTGACATCCAGACCCGGGTCGAAAGGCATCTGTGCATCCATTCGCACCTTCACCGGATACTGGCCGGCGTGCGTGGCGTACAACTGCTGCGCGTAGTACGTCGGCGTCTTGTACAGGCCGCTGCTATTTGTCTGGATGATGCCGCTGCAGAAGCTATCGGCAAGGTTGCTACGATTGGCAATCTCGATCAGGTCACAACGCCGGTGCATCAGATTGTGGTAGCGACTGCAGGCTAGGGCATTGTCCAACGTCCAGAGCTTGGCACGGTCCAAGCCCCAATCGCCCGCGGTGGTGTTCCACTCGGTGATTCCCAGGCGGATGTCGCGCCCGGGTGCGAAATCAGCGATCATCTTGCGGCAGTGTTGAATGTCCTCCTCCATCGCCTGGATATCCTGGCAGCCGTAGTGATGCGGGCAGATGTAGTCGATGTAGGCGCCGGCATTTTTCAACAGGCCCGGCGACGGGAATGCCGCCAGCAGCTTGATGCTCGAATCGGCCGCCTTCATAGCCTTGCAGAACGCCGCGACCCCTTGCTGGTAGGTTTCATCGCCCAGTTCGTTGCCAATCTGCCAGTACTTGACCCGGTATGGCTCCGGGTGGCCATTGGCGCTTCGCAGTTTTCCCATGGGCGACGAGGCCGGGCCATTGAAGTATTCCACCTGATCGGCCGCGTCCTTGGGTTTCTTGCCCGTGAATCGCACGCAAATCAACGGCTCGGCGTTGACCCATTGGCACAACTGAACGAACTCCTCCAAGCCGGCATTTCCAGGCTCCAGGCCGCCCCAGCAGGTCGTAAAGGGCTCACGCTTGTCCGGATCACCGATGGTGGCGGTCCATTCCAGACTCTCGGTGGCACTGCCGCCGAAGCGGATGATGCCGGGCTTCAGTGCCTTGAGTGCCTCGGCCACATCGCGACGCCAGCCAAAGACGTTATCGGTGGGCATCAGCGAAATCTGATCGAGCCACAGCGTGCCGGGGCCGGAGAAGGAGATGGTGAGCGTCGCCTGGGTATCGGTCTCGGTGGGCGTGAGGAGTGTTTCAAAATGCTGCCATTGCTGGTCTGGCTTGAACTCGGCCGTGGCATAGGTCTTGCCGACTCCCCAGAGAACTGCCCGGACCGGGTTGGTCAGGCCTTGTGCCCGCGCATACAAAGATAGTCGCAGCGTTTCGCCCTTCCGGACGTATTTGGCGCCTTGGGAGATACCCAGAGTGCTTGGATCGCCGGGCTTTTGCGTAATCCGCTGCGACACCTTGCCGTTGAAGGGGTCGGCCACGTCCAATGAGAACTCGCCACGGTGCACCGCCCCATCCGGATACCAAGGCTGCTCAAGACGATCGGTTTGCTTGCGGAAGACAAAGCCATACTCGGGCACGCCTTCGAAGCTGCCGTCGAACACTTTCTCGGCAAACATGGAGGGCGTCAGTGCACACAGGTATTCGATGAACTGGCCATACTGATACGGGCTGATGGTTCCTGTGCCCAGGCGTTCTGGCGTGATGGTCCATGTTGAGACGGTCAGATCGATTTCTTCCAGCGTAATCTGGTCAAACCAGACTGTGCCGGTTCCCTTGCCGAACCCCACAAAGAACAAGGCGATCCGCGTCAAGCCGTCTGCCGGCGGGGTGAAGTAGAGGACCTCTTCGGTCCAATCGCTGGTGCCGGTGTGATTCCGTCCGGTGGCAATAGTGCCTCGGCCGCCGGGGTGTTGGATCTGAAACGTGCCGCCAACGGGAGCATCGTGCGAATCCAGATGGTCGGTGCGCACGTAGCCCCGGAGGCGATACCACCGCCCCGGCTTCAGTTGCACCTCCTGGCCGAAGGCGGTATCCGACGGCTGATCGGCGCAGACCCCCAGCGACTGTTTGCCCTCAATGCAGACGCCCGTGTCCAGCATTATATTAGGCTAATCACCAAAGACGTGCACAATCCAGCCATCATG